>JANNAY010000409.1:0-7417 GCA_031384945.1 Deltaproteobacteria bacterium | reverse complement strand
GGTGCAGGCGTCGTTGTCGTTGGTGTTGACGGTACGTGCGCCACGCCGGTCGTCGGGTCGCAGCTGTCGGTCGTGCAGGCGTTGTTGTCGTTGGTGACAAAGGCGAAAAGAGAGACGCAGGTCGCAGGGTCGAAGCTGTCGGTGGTGCAGGCGTTGTTGTCGCTGGTGTCGACGGGGGCGTGCGCAACGCCGGTCGTCGGGTCGCAGCTGTCGGTGGTGCAGGCGTTGTTGTCGTTGGTGACGAGCGCGGTGCCCGCGACGCAGCCGTTGCTGTCGGCGCCGACGACGCCGGGGGTGCAGGATTCGACGCCGTTGCAGACGTTGTTGTCGCTGCAGACGACGGTGCCGACGACGCAGGCCGCGAAGACTTCTCCTTCTCCTTCTCCTTCTCCTTCTCCTTCTCCTTCTCCTTCGCCTTCGCCTTCGCCTTCGCCTTCGCCTTCGCCTTCGCCTTCGCCCTGCGGAGCGGGGACGCAGCGATCGCCGTCGTCGCAGATCTCGCCGTCGTCGCACTCGTCGTCGGCGATGCAGGTGACGCAGTCGCCTTCGATGCAGACGAGGTCGTCGGCGCAGTCGCCGTTGGTTTCGCAAACGCCTTCGCCCTCGCCTTCGCCCTCTTCGCCTTCGCCTTCGCCTTCTTCGCCTTCGCCTTCGCCTTCGGAGCCTTCGACGCAGCGGCCGGCCTCGCAGACGTCGCTGCCGTCGCAGTCGTTGTCGGTGACGCAGGCGTCGGACGCTTCGCCTTCACCTTCAACAACGGCGGTGCCTTCGCAGGCAACGATGGCGAGCGGGAGCAAGAGACCAGCAAGCAGCAAACGCATGGAGCACCTCGACAACGGCGTCGGAGAAGAGACGGGGAATGAAACACGCAGATGGCGTCTGGGCAACGCTCTGCTAACGACTTCGCATGGCGCTGCGCATCCTCGAGCTGCAAGGCAGATCTCCCCGTGCGCGGGGAGAGCAACATGGCGAAACGTTCAAGAGCGAGATTCACGGCATCTACGAGGTGCGGCTGCGGCTGATGCTGCAGAAGACCGACCTCGCGACCGAGGCCAACGTGCTCGCGCTCGCCGACCATCACCTGCCACTTCTGCAGCGCTTCGATGCTGCGTTGCACGACGAGCTGTGCGCCATCGCCAAGGCCGCGGGCATGACGCCGTCGCAGCTCGTCGTCATCAACCACTACACCGACCTGCGCGACCTCTCGTTGAGCACGCTGAGCGCCTGCAATGACACCGGCGGCTGCAGCGCCTGGCTCGTCGACGACGGCGACCAGCGCGTGCTGGGCCAGACGTGGGACATGCACGCGTCGGCGACGCCCTACGCGCTGCTGATGACGGTGCCCAACGACGACGGCAGCAAGAGCGTGGTCTTCACCATCACCGGCTGCCTCGGCATGACGGGCATGACGTCGACGGGCGTGGCGCTCACCATCAACAACCTCAACTCGGTCGACGCCACCCTCG
The DNA here is from genome assembly GCA_031384945.1 of Deltaproteobacteria bacterium. GTDB lineage: Bacteria > Myxococcota > UBA727 > UBA727 > VGSZ01 > VGSZ01. The sequence goes on along the minus strand of JANNAY010000409.1, from coordinate 5,951 downwards.
GCGTCGTCTGGCCCGCGCTCGTGCGCAAGACGCTGCAGTCGTCGTCGGCCGCTGCGGCGCAGGCGACGTTGCAGCATTCTCCGATCGGCTCCGGCCGCCACTACATCGTCGCCGACGACAAAGAGGCCTTCGGCATCGAGACGTCGGGCACGAAGAAGAAGGTCATCTTTCACGCGAAAGAGCAGTCGGCGACCTACTTCCACACCAACCACTGCGTCGACCCCGAGATGGCGCCGACGGCGAAGATCCTGCCGGGGTCGACGACGGTGCAGCGCTACGAGACGTTGAAGCTGCGCGTCGAGCAGGGTCGTGTGCCGCACAGCGCGCGCGAGATGTTCGATGCCTTCAAAGACGTCGGCCTCACCGAAAAACCCGGCGACCCCGACAGCGTGTCCACCTGCGGCGCCATCGTGATGGACCTGCACAGCAAGAAGGTGCTCGCGTGTCAGGGAATTCCCGGTCCCGAGGTCACGCCCTTTGAGGTGACACTGTGATCTCGAAGCGCAAGAGCAAGATCTTCGACAGCGCCGAGGCCGCCCTCGCCGACCTCAACGACGGTGCGAGCGTGATGTCCGGCGGCTTCGGCCTCTCGGGCAACGCCGAAAACTGCATCACGGCGATCGCCAAGTCGGGCAAGAAAGACCTGACGATCATCGCCAACAATTGCGGCAACCAGCGGCAGGGTCTCGCGGTGCTCTTGCAGAACAAGCAGGTGAAGCGCTTCATCGGCAGCTTCGTCGGCGGCAACCCCGACCTCGAAGAGCTGATGCTCGCCGGCGCGCTGCAGGTCGAGCTCTCGCCGCAGGGCACGTTCGCCGAGCGCATCCGTGCCGGCGGCGCGGGCATCGGCGGCTTCTACACGCCGACGGGCGTGGGCACGCTCATCGCCGAGGGCAAAGACGAGCGCACCTTTGACGTCGTCGGCAAGCCCCGCCGCATGATCCTCGAGACCGCGTTGCGCGCCGATTTCGCCATCGTCCGCGCGAAGGTCGCCGACGAATTCGGCAACCTGCGTTTCTACCGAACGTCGCGAAACTTCTCGCCGCTGATGGCGATGGCGGCGAAGACCACCATCGTCGAAGCCGAAGAGATCGTCCCCGTGGGCACCATCGACCCCGACGACGTCCACCTCTCCGGATTGTTCGTCCAGCGCATCGTCAAAGGCGTTGGCCACAAAAACGTCATCGAGCAGCGCACCGTCCGCCCGCGGATCTGAACGTCGCGGAGGGAGGGGCGGGGCTTGCCCCCGCCTTCTGCTTGCCCGCCATTAAAGACGAACCCAAATTCGTTCCAACGCCCGGCATCGGTCATCGCGCCGATGGTGGGCGCATCCCAGTGCGCGCATGTTGGGCAAATGAGAGTCGAACGTCGATTCGCGTTTCTTGTCTTTGTCTCCTGCTGCGCCCTGGCCTGCGGCGGCGACCCTGCTGCCGACGGCGTCGAGGTCGTCGACGAAGACGCCTCCGAAGACGCCTCCGACGACGCCCTCGACGACGCCCTCGACGACGACGACGGCGTTGTCGACGAGGACGACGCTGTTGAAGCCGAAGAAGACGTTGTCGACGACGACGAAGCAGCAGACGAAGACGCTGTCGACGACGCAGACGACGCTGCGACGACGTCGACGGCCCGCGCGACTGCTGCGACCAACCGCGAGCGCGTGCGGCTGAACATCGCCACCGTCAACATTGGCCGCGACTACAGCGCGCGCCGCACGATGGCGGCGGCGATCGATCGGGTGAAGGGCAAGCTGGCGCCCAAGACCGGACCGCTGCTCATCGGCTGGCAAGAGATCGGAGAGGCCGATCCCTGCGACCCGTGCGAGATCGAAGAGATTCGCTCGACCTTCGACGGCGAACGCTTTCAAACACGCCGCCCCCGCGGACGTCGTCCAGGCGGCGCCACCGAGCGCGTGCACACGCCGATCACGCTGCGCGGCGCTGGCGCCGACGTCGCCGTCAGCACCCGCTACGCCTCAGCGCCGTGGGCGCACGTGAGCCCCACGCGCTTCGTCACCGTCACGTATTCGCCCGAGCTCAACGTCGCTCACCTCAACACGCACCTCATCGCCGGCGCGTGGTCGTGCAAATCCCAGGTCGAGCGCCGCCGCGACGCGTGGCGTGACGGGTGGAACGCGCTGAAAGACGCCGTCGCCCGCGAGGTCGCCGACGGCCACAACGTCGTCGTCACCGGCGACCTCAACCGCCCGCGCGGCGCCAACCGCTGCAACCCGCGCTGGGATCCCGCGACGCTGCACCCGCGCGCTCGCGTCGTCGGCGGCAGCGGCATCGACTACATCTTCGCCGTCCCCGCCGCCGGCGACCGCTTCGTCTACGAGCGCAACAACGGCGACGTCGTGCGCGGCAACATCTCGCTCGGCATCGACGGACACAAAGGCTGGTGGGTCGCCGGCCACTTCAGCCCGAACTGATTCGCTGACGCACCGGCGCCACGCGAACGTGACGACGTCAGAGGCCGGGTCAGACCCCGCGGGGCGCCTGCGGTCCGCCCTCTTGGCCGAAGCGACCGCCCTCGAAGATCTGCTCGAGCAGCGTGTCGATCTGTTTGACCATGCGCTGGGCGGTGTCGCCGCCCGTCGCCGCAAAGGCAGCGCGCAGGTCGTTGAGGTTGCGCAGCTGCGTGAACAGCTGGATGTCTGACAGCTCGCCGCCCTGCGTGAGCGTCTTGTGTACGAGGTTCAGCTCGCTGACGAGACGATCGATGTCGGCGGTGGCGACCATCGGGCGGTCGTCGGGATGCTCGGCATAGTATTGCGCGATGACCGGCTCGACAACATCGTCCAAAATTTCGCGCTGATCGAGGTTGTTCCACGTGTGCCTGAGGATGAACAAGTCACCCTCGTGCACGCGGGTGCGGCCGTCGAGAAACGCCGAGGCCGCAAACAGTTTCAACAAGCGAACGACGCGACGATCAGAGAGGGTGACGCCCTCGCCGCGCAGCTGAAAACACAGTCCCTTGTAGGTCGCGAGAAACTCTTCAGGAAATTCAACCCGATCGAGCAGCGAGCGGCGGCACGTGTGCAAATCAGCCGCCGACAGCAGCGCCTTCGACGCCGATGGCAACGGCGGCGGCGCGGGAACGTTGCCGGCGGCCTGCTGTTGCGCGATGCGCGCGGCGGCGGCGTCGGCGAGCTCGTCTCTCGACGACGCGCGCTCGAGGGCGAGGCCTTTGTTCATCAATTCATGAAAGTGGTAGCTGTCGAGGTTGTCGCTGTGCACGCGCAGCAAGAAGCGGTCGAAGATGGCGTCGAGGTTGTCGCTCGACGGCACTTCGTTCGACGCCGCGAACAGCGAAATCAATGGAACGCGAACGACCTGGTTGCCGTTGTTGAAGCGCCGCTCGTTCAACAGCGTGAGCAGCGAGTTCAAGATGGCGCTGTTGGCCTTGAAGGCCTCGTCGAGAAACACGATCTCGGCCTCGGGCAGCATGCCCGTGGTCACGCGGCGGTAGGTGCCCTGGCGAAAGCCCTGGATGTCGACGGGACCGAACAGCTCGTTGGGCTCTGAGAAGCGCGTCAGCAGGTACTCGAAGTACTTGGCGTCGAGCAGCTTGCTGAAGCTGCGGATCACGGCCGACTTCGCCGTGCCCGGCGGCCCGATCAACACCATGTGCTCGCCGGCGATCGCCGCGATCAACATCAGCCGGATGATCTCTTCTTTGGCGAGAAACTTCTGCTCGAGCTCGCGGCGAACGGCATCAAAACGAGGCTTCAGCGGATGCGACATTGGGCCGGTCATTAGCCCGTCTCTCGTCACCGTGACAACGCCGTCGTCGACGTCACGCCAGAACGGCAATCGGCGTTGACAGCGAAGAGAAACGCCCGGTGCCCGGTTCTTCGGCCGTGCGCGCAACGGGGCGCGCACCACCGAGAGGATCCCATGCTGCGCACGCTGGCGTTGTCGACGTCGTTGTCTCTTGCTTTGTCTCTGACGGCCGCGGCGACGGAGCCGACGCCGACGACGCCGACGCCGACGAAAACGGAGCCGGCGCCGAATTGGCAGCTGGGCGTCGACATCAGCCGCATCCTGTCGCTCGGACCCAACGAGTTCGCTTCGCTCGGCGTCGGCGTCGAGCGGCGGTTGACCGACAGCGTCTGGTTGACGGTCGATGCCCGCGGCGGCGTTCAGGTCTTCGACACCGCCAACGACGGCAACGCAGACGGCGTGGCCGACGGTACCGACAGCGTCGTCTTCGGCGGCGGCGACGTCGGCGCCCGCTGGTTCGTCGTCAACGACGGCTTCGTCCGCCCTTCGCTGCGCGGCGCCGCCGGCCTCACGGTTGTGTCATCGGGCGTCAAGAGCGAGGTCGTCGACGCCCACAGCTTCTTCACCCGCGCTGGCGTCACCGGCGGCGTCGACGTCGACATCGTCTTGGACGACAACGTGTCGCTGCGCCTCGGCACGACGCTGTTGCGCGCCAACGTCACACGCAGCGAGCCCGACGGCGCTGACCTCGGCACCACCGCCGTCGACGTCGGCGTCGGCTTCGACCCTGGCCTGGCGCTGCAGGTCTTCTTCTGACTCAGCGCACCGGGCCGGCGAGGTTGTCGGTGCAGGCGTAGCCGGCGTCGAAGGCAGACGCGCTGTACGTCGGGTTCAAGGGCAGACCCGAGAGCTGGTGCGCCTTGCCGTCGACGCTGATCGAGCCGGAGAGCGCGTTCTCGGCGCCGAGAAACGGGCCGTTGGTGGCGAGCAGCTCGGCGTCGTCGATGGTGAAGTGGAAGGTCTTGCCTTGGGCGAAGAGCGAGGCCGTCGCCGTCAAACGGACCGACGAGAGGCGGGCCACCGGCGTGGGCACGTCGTAGGTGCTCTGGTCGTCGGCGCGGTTGCCGAGAGCGGGCTGCACGGTGGCGCTCAGCGTGCCGTCGTGAATCACGAGGATGCCGGCGGGGGCGTCGGCGCCGGCGGCGATGGCGTAGGTCGAGAACTCGTGCAGCTGCACGGTGCGCAGGTTGATGTCGACGGCGTTGCGGTCGCGCGGGATGATGCTGTCGATGACGAAGTCGAGCACCATCTTGTCGCGCTCGCCGCGCACGGTGCGGCCGGCGTCGACGAAGGTGGCGTCGCCGTCGACGTAGGTGATGTCGCCGCTGCAGTTGTCGCTGAACTCGACGAGGTTGTCGTGGGGCACGGCGCAGTCGACGACGTCCCAGGTCATCGAGCCGATGTCGCCGTTGTCGCCGATGACTTCGGTGGGCCACAAGAGGACGCCGAGGGTGTCTTCGAAGCCGCAGTCGTCGTTGCCGTTGATCATCGAGGCCAGCGTGCCGGCGCTCTGGATGGTCAGGCGGGCGCTGTTCTCGGCGATGACGTCGCTGAAGTCGCAGTCGGCGTCGCTGTCGGGCACGACGATGTTGGGGATGCAGGCGTAGGCGGCGGTGCCGAGCGAGGCGTCGAAGTCGGGGTCGAGGGCGCCGCCGACGTCGACGGCGACGTTGTCTTGGCCGAGCACGTCGACGAGCACGGTGCCGTCGAGGCGGTTCATGTCGCCGCCACCGCTTCCATTGGACGGGTCGCCGACCTGGGCGTTGAGCGTGCCGGCCTTGAAGCCGACGCCCATCGACAGTCCGTCTTTGATCAACACGCCCTTGGTGCCGGGCTTGAGCGTGATGTTCTGAAAGGTGACGACGGGCGTGGCGATCGAGCAGGCGCCCGTCGACGCGTCTTTGGCGAGGCGGGGCCGCATCACGCCGAACGCGCCGCCCGAGTCAGCGCGAAACGCCGGACCTCCAACAGCACTGGTGCCTGAGGCAACCGACCAGCCGTCGAAGCTGACGTCGAAGGTGATCTCGACGGCGTCACGCGAGGTCGGGATGACGGGCTGCGAGGGGTCGCCGGTGACGCGTCCGCGCTGGCGCATCGCGCCTTTCACTGTGACCTTGCCGGTGGCGCGCGTCTCGCTGCCCATGCAGTTGCGCGACAAGAACGTGT
>JANNAY010000399.1:0-13993 GCA_031384945.1 Deltaproteobacteria bacterium | reverse complement strand
CGTATCCGTCCGGCGAACTGCGTCTTCCCGCGCCTTTCGCCGACTGCGAACCTACGACCCGATGGGGCGGCTTCGGCCGATCAGCGACCGCTCTGCGAGCAACGCGACGACGTCGTCCCTCATCCTCGTCGTGGCCCACCGCAGCGGCGACAGCTCGATCATCTCGTCCTTCGGCCACGTTGGGATGAGGAGCAGCACCTCGTGCAAGTACGCCAGCGGATTGACGTCGTGCAGCGCGCAACTCGCGATGAGGCTCACGCAGGTCGTGTTCGCGCGGATGCCGCTGTCGCTGCCGCAGAAGAGCCAATTCTTTCGTCCCACGACCTCACGACGCAGCTCGAGTTCGCTGATGTTGTTGTCGAGGCGGAGGCGGCCGTCGTCGAGGAACCGACGCAAACCAACGCGTTGGTTGTCGAGGTAGTTCAGCGCTTTCGCGAGGCGTGACTCTGGAGCGATGCGCGCTCGTTCTTGCGCGGCGAAACGATCGAGCGCTGCGAGGATCGGCTGCGCGAGTTCACGGCGCCGAAGAGTGTCGACGACGCCATCGTCGTCCTTCGCGGCGGCGTGGGCCTCGTAGAGAATGTGGACCGCCTGAATATGCGGCATGGGTCATGTTCGTCGACGAGGAAACCGTCGCGCCCTCCGCATTAACCGGACCTCAGCCGCGCCTCAGTCCCGTCATGTCTCGACGTTGGAACAAGGGCCAGCAGAGCAGCCGAAGCCAACGCAATCGCCCCTCCCACCCCGAACGCGAACGTCGATCCGAATCGCTCCCACAGGACACCGGTCAACAAGCTCGCGGGGAGCGCGGCGACACCGGCGGCCAACTGCATGTACCCGAAGGCCGTCGCCCGACTCTCTTCGGGAGCGAGGTCGGTGACCAAAGCCTTCTCGACTCCCTCGGTCATGCCCAGGTGCACGCCGTACAGCACAAACAAGGCCGCCAGGTGCCAGGTCGAAGCCGCGAACGCGAAGCCGACAAGAAGCGCCGCGTAGATCGCCCACCCCGCGCCGAGGAACCGCTTTCGGCCGACCCGATCCGACCAGGCGCCGACAGGGAACGACACAAAGGCGAGGATGACGTTCATCAGGCCGATGAGCGAGAACGTCGCCCACAGCGGAAGACCGAGCTCTTGCGCGCGGAGCGTGAGGAACGCGTCGCTCGTGTAGCTCAGGTTGAAGACGAAGAACGCCACGAGCAGCCGCCGCAGGCCGCCGGGCAGCGTGCCGCGGAGCGTGAACTTCTTTTTTTGCGCCGTGCGCTCGGGTGACTCACGAAGTCCGACAACGAGAACAACGACAGAGAGCACCGCGGGCACCGTCGCGAGCATCACGAGATAGCGATACGTGTGCGCGTCGAGCAGGCTCGCCTGTCCGCCGAGCGAGTAGACGATGCCCGCAGCGAACGCGAGCCCGACGATGGCGCCGATCGGATCCATCGAGCGGTTGAAGCCGAAGGCTCGCCCTCGGTGTGCGGACGGCACCGAGTCCGCGAGGAGTGCGTCGCGAGGGCTTGTGCGGATGCCCTTGCCGACGCGATCGACAAAGCGAATGGCGAGGATCGCGCCCCAGGTGCCGGCGAAGTAGAGCAAGGGCTTGGACAAGTTGGAGAGCGCGAAGCCGAGCACGACGAGCGGCTTGCGCCGGCCGGCGCGGTCGGAGAGCACGCCCGACAGCAACTTCAACAGTGTTGCCATCGCCTCGGCGATGCCTTCGACAAGACCGATGAGTGCAGGACCGACGGACAGCACGTTGGCAAGGAACAACGGGATCGTTCTCACTGCCACTTCGCTCGCCATGTCATTCAAAGCGCTGACGACACCGAGCACGATCACGTTGCGTGGCAGTCGAGGTTTTGCGTTCGGCTCGTCCGGCGAGCCCTCAGCGCGTGGGTGCTCGGCGGTCACGATTGCGCTCCTGCGCGCTCGCCGGCCGAAGCCGCGCGTGTCCAGCGCGCGCGCGCGACCCGCACATCAAAGATCGCGTCGTCGAGGCGTTCACCAGCCGACTCGAGGCGAGCGAACGCCAGCGAACGGCTGACGACGTCACCAACGCCAGCGCGAACCGCCTCGTCTTGCAGCTGGTAGGCGCGCTCGAGGATCTCCGGCGTCCCGGCGAGAGCGGCGAACGCTGCGAGCGCCCCACGCAGCTCAGCCAGGTTCGCCGAGAGACCGGCGGCCACTTCGGTCTCGACGACGCGAAGACGCGCCTCGGCTGCGAGCACGCGCGCAGCAGATTTCGCCCGCGCCTCCGCGTTCGCGTTGAAGAGCGGCAGCGGGACGCTGACCGAGATCCCGAGCTCGTGGTCGGCCCAGACCGCCGGCGACAGGTCAGGGTTGCTTGCGAACGCGCCCGCAGGGATTTCGCTTTGTTGAAAGGTGTACGCGAGCCCAAGCGTGGGCTGTGGCCATGCGAGGCGGCTCTCGCTCTCCTCGCCTTTGCGGGCCGCCTCGAGGTCGGCCCTCGCCGCGCGCACGCGCACGTTGCGCTCGACGGCTGCATCGAGCGCCTGGCCGAAAGAGGCCGACGCGACCTCCGCAGGTGGCTCTGGCGGATCCGCGACGACGAGACCGTCGCCGGTGGCTCGACCCAGGAGGCGCGTCAGCCGTGCGCGGGCGGTTTCGATGCTCGCCTGCGAGGTCGCCAGCGTTGCGCGGGCGCCGGCGAACTCGAGGTCGGCGGCATCGACGTCAAGCTGATTTCCTTGTCCGACGTCGAGCTGCGCGTGGGCCGCCGCTGAGAGGCGTGCGCGGAGCCCGGCGATGCGCTGGGCGCGTTTGGCACGTCGTTGGGCCCGCGCGAGGTCCGCGACCGCGGTCGCGACCGCCTCGTCGAGAGCGAGCAAGCCATCCACGCGCTCGAGCTCCGCGCGCGCCACTTCGGCGTCGGCGGCATCTTGTCGAGGGCCCCACGAGCCGCTCGGATCAACCGTCCACGAGACGCCGGCGTTCACGGCACCTTCTTCGAGCTGCCCGAACGGCGCGCCGCTCTCGACGGTCGCCTGCAGCACCGGATCGCTGCGAAAGATGCGGCGTCCGGGTTCGACGCTGCGCTTCGTCGCCGCGACGCGGGCACCCAGCTCGGCGGCGTCCGCTGACCGCGAGCGGGCTTCGGCCTGGGCCTCTGCGAGCCCGAGCTCGACCGTAGGGGGGCCCTCGCTGATCGCAGGTGGGGCGACGCCGGCCGCTGCTGCAGCAACGCTTGGGGCTGCCGCCATTGTGAGGAGCGCAAGATAAGCGACGATCATGACGGCCTCGCCTCCCGACGAGCGAGCGCCGCGTACACAGCGGGCAGCACGAGCAGGTTGAGCGTCGTCGACGTCACCAGGCCGCCGCACACGATCAACGCCATCGGCGCCTCGAGCTCGCTTCCGCGCATCTCGAACGAGAGCGCGAGCGGCAGCAGGCCGAGGCCGGCGGTCAATGCCGTCATGACGATCGGCAAGAGCCGCTCTTCGGCTGCCTTCTGGATGCGCTCGAGCGGATCTGTGTCTGGCTCCTCCACGTCGAGCCGCCGCTTGTGCGCGACGAGGAGAATTCCGTTCCGCGCGATGATGCCAAAGAGCGTGACGAAGCCGACGAAGCCCGCGACCGACAGGCCCTCCGGCGTCAACGCCGCCGCGACGACGCCGCCGATGAGCCCGAGCGGAAAATTGAGCAGCACGATCCCAGCGTCCTTGAGGCCGTCGAACGCCACGGTCAGGAGGGCAAAGATGAACAGCAAGACGAGGCCGCCGATGAGCAGCAGCCGCACGGCCGCTTCTCGTCGAGCGATCGCTTCTCCCGAGACCTCGACGCGGTAGCCGTGCGGCAGCTCAAGCTCTCTCAGCTTCGCCTCCAACGCGCGCGCTGCGCCGGCGAGCCCGGCGCCAGGCGCATCGGCGCCGATGGAGATGCGTCGCACGCCGCCGTCGTGGCTCAAGACGGCGGGGGCGCTGGCGGCGTCGATGGCAGCGATCGTCGACAGCGCCACGAACGGCCCGCCCGGAGTCGAGATGGGCAGCGAGGGCAGCGCTTCGAGGCTCCGGAGCGCCGGGTCGCCCGCGACGACGATGTCGACGGTGCGGCCGGACCGCTCGAGGACCTGCGCGACCGCTCTTCCTTGTCGCCACGTCATGACCTGCTCGCCCACATCGAGGGGGCGCAAGTCATGACGTCCGAGCTCGGGAATGTCGGGCCGCACCTGCACTTGGGCGGTGTCGATCTGTGGCTCGACGCGGATGGTGCCGAGACCAGGGATCTCGGCCATCAGTCGGGCCACCTCGGCGGCCAGCCGTCGCAGCTCCGCGAGGTCGGGGCCGAGCACCTTGACGACGACCGGCGCGGTCTCGCCGGACAGCACCTCGTGGACGCGCTCACCGAGGAAGCCCTCGACCACGAAGCCGAGCCCGGGGACGGCGCCGATTCGCTTCGCGATGTCGAAGACGATCAGCTCCCACTCCCGGTCGTCGTCGTCGCTGACGGCGAAGTCCATCTCGATGCGGTTGACCGGCGCGGCGTCCTCATCGAGCTCGGCGCGCCCTGCGCGGGCGGCGATGTGCATCGCCGGCGCCGGTCGAGCGAGCTGATCGATGCGCCGGGCGAAGCTGGCTGCCTCGTCGAGCGAAGAGCCCGGCACCGCGTGGACGTGCGCGATCAACGACCCTTCGTGGAACTCCGGAAGGAAGCGGCCGCCCAGGAACGGCACGAGCGCGATGGCGACCACCGCCAGGGACCCGGTGATGATGAAGAGCGGGACCGGCCGGCCGATCACCGCGCGCAACACCCGCCGATAACGCTCCTGAGCCGCGCGCGCGAGGCGCGTCGATGTCGGCCGCTCAGCCGCCGCCCTTGGCAGCAACCACGCGCACAGCGCCGGCGTCACCGTGAGGGCGACCCCGAGCGATGCGAGAATTGCGAGCATGTAGGCTTGGGCGAGCGGGGAGAAGATGCGGCCGGCGATGCCGCCGAGGAGCAGCACCGGCACGAGCACGAGGATGACGATGATGGTGGCGTAGACGACGGAGCTGCGGACCTCGGTCGACGCTTCGCGAATGACGTCGAGCGCCGGCCGCGGCACATCGCGCTCAACGTTTTCGCGCAGGCGGCGCCACACATTCTCGACGTCGATGATCGCGTCGTCGACGACCTCGCCGACAGCAATGGCGAGGCCGCCGAGCGTCATGCCGTTGATCGACACGCCGAGGGCGCGCAGCACGAGCACAGCTGCGAGGATCGAGAGCGGGATCGCCGTCAAGCTGATGCCGGCGAGCCGCGGGTTGCGCAGGAAGGCAACGAGCACGACGACGACCAACAGCGAGCCGAGCGCCATCGCGCCCCCGACGCTCTTCAGCGACGACATCACGAAGCTCGCCTGCCGGAACACCGGCTCCTCGAACCGCGCGCCGGGCGGGAGATCGACGGCGAGCGCTTTCAGCGCGTCCTCCGTCGCAACCGTGGTCGTGAGCGTGTCGGCCCACGGCAGCTTCATGATCTGCAGATAGATGGCCGGCTTGCCGTCGTAGAGCGCCGCCCCGACGCGCGGCTCGTCGGCCCGCACGGTGTCGGCGACGTCGCCGAGACGGACGGGGATGCGGCTCGTCGCGTCGACGGCGACGACGACGTCGCGCAACATCGCCTCAGCGTGATCAAGCGTGAGGCGCGAGACCGTTTGCACGTCGACGCGCGCGCCGCCGACATCGACGAAGCCGCCGCCGCTCAGAGCCTGCGATCGCTCAACGGCCGTCGTCACCTCTGCGAGCGTCACGGAGCGCGCCAACATTCGCGCGGGATCGGGTCGCACTTCGACGCGCTCCACGTCGCCGCCGTGGACGGTGACCTGCGCGATGCCGGGGACCGCGAGCAGCCGCGGACGGACCGTCCACTCCGCAAACGTGCGTAGCTCGCGCGCCGCGGCGGCGGTGTCCGGCGACGACGATGTCAGGCAAAGCTTCAACAGCGCACCGATCGGCGCGGCGATCGGCGCGAGCTTCGGCTCGGGCAAGCTGCGCGGCATCGACGCCCGCGCGAGGCCGACGCGCTCGGCAACGAGCTGGCGCGCGAGCATGACGTCCACGTCGTCGTCGAACATGAGCGTCACGACGGACAGCCCGGGCGACGACGTCGAACGCACGCTGGCCGCGCGCGGCGTGCCGAGGAGCGCCCGCTCCAGGGGCCGCGTGACCTGCTCCTCCACGTCGACGGTGCCCATGCCCGGCGCCTCGCCCTGCACGACCACGCGCGCAGGCGTGAAGTCGGGGAGCACCTCGAACGAGCTCGTCGCCGCCGCGAAGACTCCCGCGGCTGCGAGCGCCAGCGCCATGAGCACGACGACGACGCGATAACGAATTGAGGCGGTGATCACGCCGTCGAAGAGACGTCCCATACTCACTCCGTGTGGCGCAGCTCGGCGCGCTTGCTCTCGCCAAACAGCGCGATCGCCCCGGCCATGACGACGCGCTCGCCCTCCGCCACGCCGCCATCGACGCGCACGGTGCCGCCGAGCCGTGCGCCGATGTCCACCGGTCGGGCCGCAAAGACGCTCGGCTTGATCTCCACGAACACGACGTCGCCGCCGGCGGACGTGACCACGGCCGTCTCGGGCACGAGGATGCCGCGCTTCTCGTCGCCCGCGACGTAGACCGACACCACGGCGCCGGGCAGGAGCCGCGCGGCCCCTTCGCCCTCGACGACGATCCGATCTCGCCGCGCGCCGTCCTCCCCGACGACGAAGCCGCGCGCCAATAGCCGCGCGGCGACGCGGGCACGCGGTGTTTCCTGTCCGGCGGCGATGTCGACTTCGTACGCCGTGCCAGGCGGCTCCGTCGGCTGCACGGCGACATCGATCCATCGCCCGCCGCCGGTCAGGACGCGGGCCAGGATCTGGCCGGCCTGCACGGCGGCCCCCACCTGCGCGTCAAGCTGGACGAGGGTTCCGTCGACCGGGGCGCGCAGCGTGACGCCGTCCGCCGATGCGCGGAGCTTCTGCGCCTGCCGCAGCGCCTCGAGCTTCGCCGAGAGGGCCGCCAGCGCCGTGTCCGACTGCTGCAGCGCCTGCTCGCTCACGACGTTGGACTTCGCGAGCTCGCGGTTGCGCTGCACCTCCCGCCCCTTCGTCTCGAACTCGTGCGTGAGCGACTCGATCTGGCCGGCGATGTCGGCGCTCTGCACCCCAAGCGAGACGCGCTCGGCGGTGCCGAGGCTCGGCACGATCTCGACGAGTGCCGCGCCCTCTTTCACGACCGCACCGAGCTGCGCCGCCGGTGCGCGCGCTACCTTGCCAGCGACCGGAGAGACGACGAGGGCGTCTTGTCCGAGGGGCGCGTGGACGACGCCGTAGCGCAGCGACATCGAGGCGAGGGAGCCCGTCGCCGCGGCCTCGGTGCGAAGGCCGAGCGCCTCTTTGTCCTCGTCACTGAGGCGAATCGAGCCATCTGCTTGCAAGCGCTGCGGGATCGCTGCCGCCATCGCTTGCTCCTCGCGGGCGGCTTCGCTCTCGCCGCACGACGCAACCGCGAGAGTGCCGCCACTGACGGTCAGCACCGCCGCTGCGAGCACGTAGGCGTGGGTCGCCATCGAAGTCCAGGTCATGCCTCCAAGCTACGACACGTGTAGTAGATTGAGAAGCGGCGCCCGAGCGAACCCGGCGAACCCGGTCAGAGCGCGCCGAGGACAGCGCGCACCAGTCCTTCGCCGAGAACCATGCCTGCGCCGATCGCCACGGCGCCGGCTCCGACAGTTGCGCCCACGGCGACGTGCGCCCGGGTCGGCCGCGACGCCGCGCGCAGCGGCTCGACCAGCCGGTGCACGCGTGCCTCGAGCGCGCGCTCGTTGCCGGTCAGCGCCGCGACAGCGTGGGACCGGCGAGCAGCCGTGCACCGCCGCACCGTCACCAGCAGCGCAGACGCGAGCGCTTCTCCGTCGGCTCCGCGCAGGCGGGCCTCGTCGTCCCGCGCCCATTCGAGCGCTTCCAACCACCGTGACAGCCGCGCCGCAGCCGCGGGCCACGGCCATTGCAGGTCGGCCGCGAGCTGCGCGAGCCAGATGCGCAGCGGATCGCGGTGTTCGACGTGCGCCTCTTCGTGCGCGACGACGGCGGCGTGCTCGTCTTCCGAGAAGGCTTCCGCGAGCTCCGCCGGAACGACGACACGCGGCCGCAACAAGCCGACCGCGACCGGGATGCGCGTCGACGCCGCGCCGGCAGCGGTCAAGGCGAGCGCGGCGCGCCCCCACGCGCGAAGCCAGACGATCGCGATGAACGCGAACGGCCCCCACGCCGCCGGCGTCGCGGGCTCGGCGTCGTCAGGCTCCACGAGCGCCCAGCCCAGAAGGAACGCGAGCCCGAGCGCCGTCGGGGCGAGCGGCAGCAGAAGTCTCCACCAGGCACGGCGTTCCGCATCGGCGCCGGCGTCGTGCGCGAACGGCGCGCGAGCGGGCAGCCACCCGCAGCAGACCACCGTCGCCGACGTGATCATGCCGACGAGGAGCGCGAGGAGGAACTCACGATCCACGGCGAGCCTTTTGGCGTGCTTTCACCAGGCGAGCGAGCTCGTCGACGAGGTCCGGGTCGACGTCCTCGACCGCGTCGACCAAGGTCGCAAGCGCGGGGCGCGGCGCGGCACCGAAGATCCCCTTGAGCACCGCGGCCGTGCGCGCGCGCTCGACCTCGTCGCGCGACCGGCACGCCTCGTAGACGACGATGCGTCCGTCTTTCGATCGCGAAGCGAGGCCCTTGCTGTAGAGCCGCTCCAGCACCGTGGCGATGGTTGTGTACGCGAGGAGGGCCGGAACGCCGACGCGGTCGTGGACCGTCCGCGCCGACGACGGACCGAGATCCCAGAGCGCGCTCAGCACCGCGTGCTCAAGGTCGCCGCCTGGAAGGGGAACGGGTCGGGCCACTGCGCTCGTTCTACGACGTGCGTAGAACCTGTGCCATGTCCAGGCGCCTCGACGCTCGAAGCGCTCATGTCGAGCGCGCGAGTCGCACCCAGACTGATCCCCGCTCAGAGGCCCGTCAGGAAGGCGAGCAACTTATCCGTGGGGCGGTATCTCTTGAATTTGCCGTCAAGCTTGTCGCTGCCCGCCAAGGCCTTTTCCTTCAGCCTCATGTCGGCGTGAAAATAGACCTGCGTCGTTTCCACCGACTCGTGGCCAAGCCACAAGGCGATGACGGCGCGGTCGACGCCGCCTTCGAGAAGCCTCATCGCCGCGGTGTGTCGGAGGACGTGCGGCGTCAATCTCTTCGTCTTGAGGGACGGGCAGCTCTGCGAGGCGGCTTGGTGATGCTTTCGCAGAAGGTACGCGACGCCGTCGCGCGTCAGCGCGCCGCCGGCGGCATTCGGGAAAAGCGGCGCGGATGACGGCAGCGGTGCACGCTCTCGAAGCCACTGACGGAGCACCGAAGCCGTCTCCCGGCTCAGCGGTGTTGCTCGGTCCTTCCGACCTTTTCCTCGACACCGCAGGTGGGTTGTTCTTCCAAGGACGAGGTCAACGACTTGCGCTGAGGTCAGCTCTGACACGCGGAGCCCCGTCTCCACGGCCACCATCAGCAGCGCCTTGTCGCGGCGACCGCTCACGCGGGTCAGGTCGGGCGCCGCAACCAGAGCGTCGACCTCGGCCCGCACGAGATAGTCCACCTCGCGCTTGTCGAAGCGCTTGTGCGGAATGGAGAGAACGCGTTGGATCGTCGCGCTTTGCGACGGCACCTTCAGGGCCGCGAAGCGGTAGAGCGAGTGGATGGCGGCGAGCCTCGTGTTTCGGGTCCGCGCGCTGTTGCCGCGGCCCTTCTCGAGATGCTCGAGGAATCGGACGATGAACGGCGCATCCAGCTCCGCGAAGCACATGTGTGCGGGCTCCTTGCGCAACTCGCGCTGAGCAAACTCAAGGAGGAGCCGAAGCGTATCGCGATAGCTTGAGATCGTGTGCGCGCTTGCCCCAAGTTGCTGGGCCAAGCGATCGGCGAAGAAGGATTGCAGCACGGGAGCGAGCTCACCATCGGGCCTCATGGCCGGAGGTCCACGGTGTTGCGGAGACGCCTCTGTGCAAGTCGCAGGAGCTCCGGCGTCGCCGTCAGATACCAATACGTGTGTCGAGGGTTGGCGTGGCCGAGGTAGGTTGACAGCGCCTCCATCCTCGGCTCGATCGGCTTGTCGTCGCGGTACCACTGCTCGACGGTACGGATCGCGAACCGATGGCGGAGGCCGTGGAGGCGGAACGCTCTGAGCCCGTCTCCGATCTTGCGGAACGTGATGTTGGCTATCGCCGTCGTGAGCGCCCGACCCGCGTCGTTGATGAAGAACGTTGGGCCGGCGCGCGGCGCGAGCTGTCGCCGCCTCGCGCGGTAGCGCTGGAGATGTCGCGACGTAGAGACGTGCACCGGAACGAGGCGCGTCCTCCCCTTCGACTCCCGCACGGTGATGACGTTCGTGTCGAGATCGACGTCGTCGTCGTGGAGCCGCAAGGGCTCGCCGGGTCGCATGCCCGTCGATGCAAGCAGTCCGAAGTAGGTCCAGTAGGTGTGAGGCCGGAGGCCGAGCTTCGAAGGGAGCGCCAGCGCGCCTGCGAGGAGACGTTCGAGCCCGTCGTCGGAAAGGATGGTGGGCGTTTTCCGGAGGTAGCGGTACGGCAGAATTGTCGGCGGCGGCACCTCGGTGCGTGGGTCTTCGACGCAGCGGTAGCGGGCGAAGCCGCGCACCATGCGCAGCCTGTTTGCCCACTGAAAGCGCTGCGCGCCCGCGGGCAGCATCGCGAACTCGAGCGCCAGGTCGCACGTGATGTGGCGTGCCTTGCGATCCTTGAGGAACTCCACCAGCCGACGCAGCAGGAACCCTTCGTGCGTCATGAGAAAACCGGCGCTCCGGCGCAGAGCCAGGTAGTCGACTGTCGCCTGAGCCAAGGACCTCATCGTGCACCCCGGGTCGGCCAAGGCCTCGCGAGGCAGCGCAGCGTGTCGACGTCAACCTTGGCGTAGATCCGGGTCGTCAAGGCGTGCTCGTGGCGCAGCACAAGACCGATCTCCGGAAGCGTCGCGCGTCGTTTCAGCATCGTCGTTGCGAGCGAGTGCCTGAGCAGACCAGCGCCCGATCGCAGTCTTGAGACGCCTGCGCGACCGAGTTCGGCGGCCACGACGCTAGAGACTGGCCGGGTGCTGCCGAAGGGACGAAACGGCGCCTTCAAGCAGATGAACAGACACCGAGACCTGCACCGCGGGCGGTGATGGCTCAGGTAGTCCGCGAGCTGTTCACCGACGTCATCCGGCAGCGGCAGGCGGTCAAGCTTGCCCCGCTTCCCTCGGACGAGAATCGTGCCGGCACGCCAGTCGACATCATCGATCCGTAACCTCACGATCTCGCAGCCTCGTAGCCCGAGACGGCCCAGCAGGAGGAGGATTGCCCGATTGCGGCTTGACCGTTGCGTGGGTCGGCCTCGGCGTCGGAGGAGTCGTTCGAGCTCAGCGGGCTGCAAGTGCTCCGGAAGCCGCGCGTTGCGCGCCATCAACACGCGCGGCACTGCGGGGCTCAAGTCCGTTGGCAGTCTCCCCGTCGCGTGCAGGCAGCGCAGGAAGGCCCGAAGCCCGCAAGCAGCAGAGTGGGCCGCGCTTCGGTTCCGCAAACGCAGCGTCTTTGCCATGAAGTCGACGACGCGCTTCGGCGTGATGCGCGTGATCGTGGTCGATGCAGCCTCGCCGAGAAGGTCGGCCGCCGTGCTCACGTAGACTCGCCGGGTCCCTTCGCTGAGCCCGCGCTCGTCGCGAAGGAAGCGGTCGAAGTCGCCCAAGACGACTCCGAACAACCGCCGCTCAGGCGCGGGATCCAGCGGCGGCGCGCTTCCCCGAGCTCTTGCGTGCTCGAGGAAGTTTCGCACCGTCGCGTAGCCGCCCCCTTGACTCGGGCCCCGGCGCCACCCGCGTTTGATGAAGTCGTCGACGTGACGGTCCTGCAGGCCATCCAGCGGGATGCGCCGCCGCTTCAGCCATCCCGCGAGCTGCCTGAGGATGTAGCGCCGCTTACGGACGCTTTCCTGCGTGTAGCCAGACGCCGCGAGCCCGGTGAGAAAACTGTCGATGAGCTCACCCATCTCATGACCGACACCCGGATAATGCGAATCGTTCCGCGGAGTTCGTCGTCGCCGAGATCCACATGCATTTGCGAGCGCGGGATAATCAAGGGCTTGGCATTCTTTACCTTATGCCGAGCACTACATAAGATAAAGCATGCCAATGAGACCGATGGCGACGACGGCAGCGGCGCGGTCGCTGGTGGTGAGCGCGTCGAAGAACATGCGTCGGGCGTGCGCCCAGCACGTGACCTCGACGTAGTCGGACTGCCTGTAGAGCTCGTGGAAGATGCTCGACGCATCGGAGATCATCGGCATTCCCGGAGGGAAGCCGGCGAGCAGCGTGGCGACGTCTTCGCCGTCGGCGTTGCCGTCGATGCTGGCGAACAACACGTGCAAGCGGGCGGCGCAGACGACGAAGAAGCTGTTGCGGCGGCACTTCTCGGGAGCGCGAACGAGGATGCCGGTGGCGTCGGTCGCGATCCACGGGGCGTGTTGTCGAGCGTGGTCCCACATCGCTTGCACGATCAGCTCGAGCTGCGGCGTGACCGTCGAGATCGAGTCCCACAACGTCGAGCGTGCGAGGCGAATGCCATCACGCGAGAACATGCGCTCTTGGCGATGGAGCGGGATGTGGTCGGCGTACTTGGCGACGATCACCGATGCGAGAAGCAACGGCCCAATCAGCCCTTTGGGTGTTGCCGTCGGCAGCGTCGGCGCGCGGACGATCTCGACGTCAGGCGCAGAGACGTCGTCGACGCGGGCCGGGTCGTCGAGCGGCGACTCCGGCTGCTTGTACTTCGGGTAGCGCACCAGGACCCGCACGATGTGCGCAGGGCGGCGCTCGAAGATGACGGCGGTGTCCTCGCCGATGCGCTCCAGCAACTCACCGCCAGGTGCCAGGCGCTCGGCCGGCTCGATGACCACTTCTTCGTCGACGATCTTGTTGGGTCGACGGCCGTGAGGGGAATTCTTCTTCTCTTTGTTCTTGTCCTTGGCGCTCTCGGTCGTCGAGGACGTGTCCGTCGACTCGTTGCGCACGCGCTCGAGGACCGCCTCAGCTTCATCGACGTCGCCGGTCTTCTGCAGCTCGGCCATGCCCTCGAGCAGCGCGAGGATCGACAGCTGCGCTTTCGGCGCCTGCTCGCGCTTGGGTCCGATGGTGTTGCGGCGCAAGCGTTCGAACTCGAACGCGAGCTTGTCGTAGACCTTCTTGATCGCCGCGAGATCCTTCTGCGTCGCAGCGAGTTCTTCTCGCGTCGCTGCGAGGTCTTTCTTGATCTGCTCGTTCTCAGCAGCGAGAGCGTTGGCGTCCATGCACATGCAGTATCGGTGATGACGTCGTCATCGTCCTTGAAATCACGGCTTCTTCATCCACTTTTTCGCCGCCGCCTTCGCCGCCTGCGCCACCGCCTTCGGCGTCGGCTGCATCTGCGTTGCCGTCTTCATCGGCGCGCCATCGAGCAAGCGCGCCAGCGCGGAGAATTCCATCACGACGCGCTTCGCTCCGTCCGGGATCTCCGGCAACGCCGCCGCGTCGTCGTCCCAGCGCTTGTAGAGAAGGCACACGCCGCTGCCATCGCGCCACATCAGCTTCACCTTGTCGCGTGCAGGGTTGACGAAGACGAACAGCGTGTCCCCTCGCGTCGGATCCTCGTCGAGGCGCTCGATGACGAGCGCGGCGAGCGAGTCGAAGGAGCGACGCATGTCGACCGGCGTCGCGCACAACATCACGCGCATGCTCGAGGGGATCATCGGAGCACCCCAAGCAAACGCCGGAGCGCGTCGTCGTCAAAGTCGGCGGCGACGCGCACCACGGCGCCGCTGTCCAGCACGACCTCGAACATCGACGATGCGCGCGGCGGCGGAACGGTGACGACCTCGGTGAAGACCGGCGCGATCTGCGTCTTCGCCGCTCTCTGTCGCTTGGCCTTCGCTTCCTTGGCTGCCTTCGCCGCGGC
>JANNAY010000392.1:0-6587 GCA_031384945.1 Deltaproteobacteria bacterium | reverse complement strand
AGAAAGAGCTGGCCGCGCTGAAACAGCGACTGCAGACAAGACTGCGCGCCCTCGTCGTCGACGGCGACGGCGGCGCCGCCCGCGCGCTGCTGGGCGCCGAGGGCTTCACCGAGCTGGCGCTGCGAAGACGGTTCTTGCGCGAGCTCGCTGACAACGACGCCAAGCTCACTGCCGATGTGCGCCGCGTCGAGGCCTCGGCCGTGCGGCACCGCGAAGAGCTGCGCTCGCGGCTCGCCGAGCAAGAGCTGACGCGCAAGCTGATCGAAGAGCAGCGCGCGTTGTTGGCGACGACGCGCGATGAGCGCAGCCGCACCCTCGACCGTGTGCGCGGTGAGCGCACGTTGTTGCAGCGCTCGGCCACCGAGCTGCTCGACAAGCACCGCGACCTGCAGGCGCTGCTGGCGAAGATCGCCGACGGTCCGCGCTACCTGCCGCCCACCGGCAAGAAGGGCATCTTGAAGGGCGGGCTGCCCCTGCCCGTCGACGGCGGCGTGTTGATTCGCAAATTCGGCAGCGTCGTCGACAAAGACTCGAAAGCCGAGATCGTCAGCAACGGCGTCGAATTCAGAGCCGACGAAGGCACACCCGTCGTCGCTGTCGCCGACGGCCGCGTCGTGCACACCGGCTGGCTGCGTGGCTTCGGCCGCATCGTCATCGTCGACCATGGCGAGGGCCACCACACGTTGTCGGCGCACCTGTCGCGCGCCGCCGTCGGTGGTGGTGACGAGGTCAAACGCGGGCAAACCCTTGGCTTCGTCGGCGACACCGAGAGCCAAAACGGTCCGAAGCTCTACTTCGAGCTGCGAGAGAACGGGCGCCCGCGCGATCCGTCGCCCTTCTTTCGGCGCTGAGCGCAGAGCAGCAACAGCAGCACGTCGACAGATCCGACGCTGGGCGTAGGCCTCCCAACCTCGGACGCGTCACCGCACCGACTCCGACGAGCAGCTCAGAGGGGCCCGCCAGCGTCGACGGCGACGACGTCGGTCTTCGGCAGCAGCGGCGCCTGCTTCTTCTGCTTCTTCTTCGCCTTTTCGATGAGCTCGGTCATCGAGGGTCCGTCACCCATCGGCAGCTCAGCCGCGGCCATCAAGAGCGCGTCGGCAGCGACGTTGCAGTTGGCGAAGCGCAGGGTGCGGTTGGCGTCGAGCATCTTCTTCACGACAGCAGCGACGGCGCGCGGCACGCCGGCGAGCTCGGCGATGTCGGGCACGACGCAGGCGAGCACGTTGCGCCAGGTCTTCTGATCGCTGTCGCCGCGAAAGAGGCGCTTGCCAGCGAGCAGCTCCCACAGGACGACGCCGGCAGCGAACTGGTCGGCGCGGTGGTCGACGGTGAAGCCTGAGGCCTGCTCGGGCGCCATGTACGCGACCTTGCCGACGAGAACGCCCGGCGTCACGTCGGCGAAAGAGGCGTCGGTCGAGACGCCGAAGTCGATGACGTGGGCGCGGCCGCGGGCGTCGCACAAGACGTTGTGGGGGCTGACATCGCGGTGCACGAGGCCGCGCGGCGCGCCGTCGTCCATCTGCAGCGTGTGCGAGCGGTGCAGCGCCCGCAGCACATCGACGAGCAGAAAGCAGGCGAGGTGCGCCGGCATCGGCTTCGACAACGTCACCATGATCTCGGCGAGCGAGACGCCTTCGACGTGGGCGAGGGCGACGACGCGCTTGCCGTCCCAGTGGCCGTCGGCGAGGTGGTGCGGAACCAGCGGGTGCGAGAGGGACTTCAAAACGTCGATCTCGTGCTCGAAGCGCGCGGTCGCGCCGTCGCCGTCGATGTCTTCGCGCAGCACCTTCAACACCGCTTTGCCGCCGGTGACGACGTCGTCGGCGAGAAAGATCTCACCCATGCCTCCGCGGGCGAGCGAGTGGCGAACCTTGAAGCGACCGAGAACGACGTTGCGACTCATGTCTCGCTGCAATGCAGCGGTCGTGCCCGCTTCGTCACCTCGTCAGGACGCGATCGGTGCACCGAGCAGCGAGGCAAGATCGACACACCGCACCCGCGAACGTGGTCAGCGTGCTGGCGCGCGGCCCTCGACGACATGCCGCGGGACACGGCGCCCCAGTGTGCGCGCGAGGTCGCCGGCGCCGTCGACGACGGCGCCACGGGCTTCGTCGTGGCGTCCTCTGGCGATCAGCAGCAGCTGCGCGCCGGCGCTGTCGGTGGCGACGTCGGCGAAGACGGCGCGGGCGTTGTCGACGACGGACTCAAGCTCGCGTGCGGTGATGGTGCGACGCGAGATGCGCTGCAGCAGCACGCCGTCGTCGCTCAAACGCGCGCGCGCCTGGCGGTAAAAGCCAGCGCTCGTGAGGTCTGCGGCTTCGGCAGACGTCCACGGTCGCGCGGCGACGACCACGAGGTCGACGACGTCGCTGCGGGCGAGGCCGCCGCGCAAGGTGTCGCCGTGTGTGCGCACAACCGAAGCGTGCGGGATGTCGTCTGTGCTGTTGTCGTTGTTGTTGTCGCTCGCGTCGGCGCGCCACGTCTTCGCTGCAGCCGCCGTCAACGCCGCGGATCCATCGACGACGTCGACCTGCCGCAAGCGCGCGCGCAAGACGGCAACGCCGGCGCCGCTGCCGCTGCCGAGCACCAGCCCCCGCGTCGCCGACGGTGCGCCCGCGAGCGCTTGCTGCGCCACCCGCTCTTCGGTCGCGCGATCATTGGTGATCGCGCGCGTGTTGCCGTTTTCAAGCACGACGAGCTCGCTCTTGCGGTGCCGCTTCTTCGAGGCGCGGCGGCGGGCAACGACGACGACGCTGCCGACGTCTTCGTCAAATGAGATGAGCCGCGCGTTTTTGTCGGCGCGACGGGGCTGAAACAGCGACGGCGTGCCCGACGACCACGTCAGCGGCGGCCACGGCGGCAGCAACAGCACCATCACCATCACCGCCCCGCCGGCACTGGCGATGGCCAGCCGCTCGCCGCCCGTCCATCCGAGCGCGATCGCGACGACGGCGAGCAGCAAAGCGATGGCGAAGAGCGTCGGCTGCCCGCCGATGACGTCGACGCCGCCGATGCCCGCGACGGTGCCGACCACGACGCCGACCGCGATGCCAGCGGCGCCCACGACCCTGCCGCCGGCTGCGACGAGGGCGCCGACGCCGAGGGCCGCGGGGGCGGTGACGACGACGACGACGATGGCGCGTCCGATTTCGAGGCCGAGAAACGATTCGGGTCGCGGCGGCCACAACAACAAGGCCGGCGCCCAACCGAGCGTGGCGCCGAGCCACAAGAGCGACAGCGCCGCCGCCGACGTCGAGAGCGCCGTCGACGACGACCACGTCGACCACAGCGGGATCGCCATGCCGACGAAGAACACGGCGCGCACCGTCGCGCGGGCGCAGACCGAGTCGCCGAAGCTGGCGTCGCCGGCGTGGACAGCGACGACGACAAAGACCGCGGCAGCGATGACGACGCCGACGCCGGCTGTGACGTCTGCGCCTTCGCCCGCGTCGTCATCGGCGACGACGGCGAGGGCGGCGAGAGCGGCGACGACGACCACGACGACAGGAGACGCCCAAGCCTGCAGCAACGTCGACGCCGCTGCACCGAACAGCGCCGCCGACAACGACGGCGGGCGGCGCAGGCCGAGACCGAGGCCGGGCAAGAGCGTCCATGGCACGGCGGCGACGGCCCGTCCGACGACGACAGCGACGGCGCTGGCGCCGAGGACGGGGGCGAAGACGCTGCCGATGACGCCTTCGCAGCAGACGACGACGCCACCGACGGCGATGAGCGCGGGGCCGGTGCGACGCACGCGCAGGCGCGCGCCGACGACAGAGGCGACGACGACGCCGCAGAAGAAGACGACGACGGCGACGACGCCAGATGAGCCGCGCAAGGCCGCCATGCGCGCGCCCTGCTCGACGACGGTGGCGGCCGCGAAGCCCAGCAGCGCGGACAGCGCGCGCGCCCGTGTCGACGTCGTCGTCATGCTTTTGCTCATTCCACACTGGCCCCAGCGTGCAACCGTGGAGCGTGTTCACCGACGTCACCACCGACGACCTTCTCGAGCGGCTGTTGTTGCAACACGCGCCGCTGCGGCCGGTGCCGCTCGTGCCGGCGATCCGCGCCTTTCACGCCGTCGACGAGCTGCCGCTCTGGCAGGCCCTCGAAGACGCCGCAGGCGCCCGCGTTCTCGCCCCCTTCTTCGCCGTCGCCTGGCCGGGCGCGCAGGCCTTGGCCCGCGTCGTCGGCGGCATCGACGTCAAAGGCATGGTCGTCGTCGATGTCGGCTGCGGATCCGGCGTCGCCGCCATCGCCGCAGCCATGGCCGGCGCCGCCCGCGTCGTCGCCGTCGACGTCGACCCCATCGCCCTCGCCTGCGCGCGGCTGTGCGCCAAGGCCAACGGCGTCGTGATCGAAACCGAAAAAGGCGACGCCACCGACGAAGCTGTCGTCGACGGCGCCGACGTCGTCCTCGCCGGCGACGTCGTCTACAACGCCGACACAGGCAAAGCCTTCGCCTCGTGCTTGCGCTCGTGGACGCGCAACAGACGCGTGATCGTCGCCGACAGCGGGCGGCCGTTTTTCGACGCAGCCGGCCTCGCGCAAACAGACGAATTCGTCGTCGACGTCCCCCGCGGCGTCGAAGGCGTCGACGTCAGAGTCGTCAAGGTCTTCAGAGGCGGCCCGCGCTGATCTGCTCCCGGTCGATCAGGGTCGAACGGCCCTGAAGCAGCGCAAGAAGTTGCCGGCGACGATCTTCGTGACGCGCTGCTCGCTCCACCCGCGCGCCAACATCTCGGCGACGAGCGACGGCAGCAACGTCACGTCTTTCAATGCTTCGGGCGGCGAAATGAAGCCGTCCCAGTCAGAGCCGAGGGCGGCGCAGTCTTCGCCGCCGACGTCGACGATGTGGGCGAGGTGGCGCACCACCTGCGACAGCCCTTCGCCCGCACCCAAAAAGCCAGGGTGAAAGATCACGCCGACGACGCCGCCGGTGTCGGCGATGGCTTTGATCTGGCTGTCGTCGATGTTGCGCCAATGGGGAAACACGCCGCCCACGCCTGTGTGTGTGTCGATGATCGGCTGCGTGCGATCGTGAACAGCGATCGCGTCCCAGAATGTCGTCGGTGAGGCGTGCGCCAGGTCGACCAGCCGCTTCTCGGCGTTCATGCTCTCGACGATGGCTCTGCCCTTCTTGGTGAGCCCGGCCGGACCCCAGACGCGCTTCAACGGCAAAGGCGACGACGTTTCGCCCACGTCTGACGACGTCAAATGCACCAGCGTCGCGCTGACGATGTCGTCTGCGCCAGCCTCGGCGAACGACGTGCGTGGTCCCAAGCAATTGGCGCCCTGCACCACCGGAATCACCGCGTGCTTGCCGGCAGCGATCGCGCGATCAAAGGCCGTCGCCGTCACAGTCCACGCCGCCTGCGTCGACGCATCGATGATCGATTTGAAGCGGCGCAGGTTCTTCTGCAACGTCGACAACCGCGACTGTGCCGGCCGAAACGGATTCGTCGTGATTGACCACAGCCCGCCCTTGAGCCCGCCGCGCGCTGCCCGCGGCAGGTCGACGTGCCCCACCAGGTGGCGAAACGGATAGCTGTGCGTGGCGTCGACGTCATAGCCGTACAGCCGCGTCGGGATGAACGTGTCGAGATGCAGATCGACCGCCGTCGTCGACGACAACAGCGCTCGCGCGTCAGCAAGACGAGAATTCGACGTTACATTCGGGGTCATGCTGCGGACTCTCCTGATCGCGCTGTCGTTGTCGTCGCTGTCATCGTGCGCGGTGACATCGTCGTTGGCCATCCCTTCTTGCGCCGACAAGCTCGAGATCAGCGGCGAGCACCAGCGGATCACCGGCAAAAATGGACGCCAGCTGCTCGTCTTCGACCACGCCCTCGACCCACCGCTCTCGCGCACCGAAGTGATTCTGAAACGCGATGGCCACGAAGAAACACTGACCTTGTGGAACACGCAGCCCGACGGCGGACGCCTGCTGGTCGGCGCCGTCGCTGGCATCTTCGGCGGCGTCTTGTTCGCCTCTTCGGCCTACGACGTCTACGTGCAGCGCGCCAGCATCTACGAAGAGGGCCCCTTCTACGCCGCCGTCTTCGGCACCGCCGCGGTTGGCTTCGCCGGCCTCGTCATGCTCACCGGCTGGCACCCTGGCGCGCGCGCCGACATCGAAGAATTCTGCGTCGAACCCGGCGCATCCAGTCGCTAACGAAACTTCAGGGCATCGCGCCTGTGATCGTCAGGTGGCGGTCGCTGATGACGTTGACGTCGAGGGCAGAGAGGCCAGCGTCGTCGAGCTGCTGCCGCACTTCGTCGGGGGTGAACGCGGCGCACAGCGAAGCGTAGAAATCATGGCGCAGCACCTCGGGCTCGCCAAAGGCGTAGGTGTCGACCATGCGCTGCGCCTCTTCGGTTGACGACGGCCGGCGCAGGTCCATCAAGAAGACGTGGGCGCCCTTGGCGACGCTGCGCCACAGCGTCTTCCACAGCGCCGTCGGATCGTGCAGCTGGTGCAGGATGCTGTTGCTGATGACGACGTCGTAGCCGCTGCGCGGCAGCGGCTCATGGGGCAGAAACGCGCGGTACAGGCGCACGCGGTTGGCAAGACCATGGGCCTC
>JANNAY010000376.1:0-1895 GCA_031384945.1 Deltaproteobacteria bacterium | reverse complement strand
ACGACATGCTCGACCCCGGCGCTATCGGCAAGGCGCCGGTCGTCGGAAGCGGGCGATCGACTTCGGTCGCACGTTGTCGCCGACCCATGGGTGCTTTTTCTTGAACTCGTTGAAGGTCTCATAGAGAAATTCTTCGCCCGGCTTTGGCCACGAAATCTTCTCCAACTCGGTCATGCGCTCTTCGTATTCCATGCCGGCGGCCTTCATCTCGGCGATGGCCAGGGTCTTCTCTTTGTCTTCTTGGCGCATCAAGATCGCCTTGGGGTTCTCGAGGATCGACTCGACGATGGTGACGACGTCGAGCGCCCACGAGTCGCTGGCTGGATCGATCAGGTCGATGGTGTCGACGAGGTAGAGCGACAGCGTCTGGTGCAACGAGAAGTCGATCTGCAGACCTTCTTTGACGGTCACGCGGTTCTTGCCGTCGATCTTCACCGGCCGCACCAGCTCGGCCTCGCGCAGGGCGCGAAACAGCTGGGCCGAGCGCACGAGGTGCTTGCGCGAGTTGGCCTCGTTCTCGTGGCTCTTGTCGATGAGCTCGACGAGCTTTTTGTAGCCGTCGCCGTCTTCACGCTGCAGCAGCTGCAGCAAAATTCCGTGCGAGATGTTGAAGCGCGAGTGCAGCGGCTCGGGCGGCTTCGTCGTCAAGCGCGTGAACGTGCCTTGGTCCCAATTCACAAACCCGGGCTCAGGCGACTTCTTCTGCGGCTTCTTCTTCGTCGACCCCGACGCGAACTTCTCTTCGTTGCGCTTGTTCTCGACGATGTGCTCGGGCGCCTGCACGACGACCCAGCCCCGGTCGTCGAAGCCCTTGCGGCCGGCACGCCCAGCGATCTGCAAAAAGTCTCTGACGGCGAGCACCCCCGTATTTTCACCGTCGAACTTTGTCAGCTTGGTGAACAGCACCGTGCGGATGGGAATGTTCACGCCCACGCCCAGGGTGTCGGTGCCGCAGATGACCTTGAGCAGGCCGAGCTGCGCCAGCTGCTCGACGAGCAGGCGGTACTTCGGCAGCAGTCCGGCGTGGTGAATGCCGATGCCGGCGGCGAGGTATTTCTTC
Source organism: Deltaproteobacteria bacterium (assembly GCA_031384945.1). Classification (GTDB taxonomy): domain Bacteria; phylum Myxococcota; class UBA727; order UBA727; family VGSZ01; genus VGSZ01. The sequence goes on along the minus strand of JANNAY010000376.1, from coordinate 835 downwards.
ACCTCTTTGCCGTAGGGCGTGTCGAACCGAGACTCTCTGAGAATCTCGGCGATCTTGACCTTGTCTTCTTTTGATGCCACCGACGTCGACAACAACGCCTGCGCCTGTTCGGCGGCCTCTCGCTGGGTAAAGTGAACGATGTAGACCGGCGCCTGTCCGCTGTTCACCAACTTCTCGATGGTCTCGTGAATGGGCGACTCGACATAGCTGAATTCGAGGGGCACCGGACGAACAGCGCTGTAGACCTCGACGGCCGCGCGCTGGGTGTCGCGCTCCAATGATTTCATGATACCGGTCATGTCACCCAAAGTTCCTGACATGAGAAGAAACTGCGTGTCGGGCATCGACAGCAAGGGGGCCTGCCAGGCCATGCCGCGTTCTTTGTCACCGTAATAGTGAAACTCGTCCATGACGACGGCGGCGATGGGCTGCCGTCCGGGGTCAGACGACAGCGCGAGGTTCATCAGAATCTCGGCGGTGCAGCACAAGATTGGGGCATCGCGGTTGATGCTGGCGTCGCCGGTCATCATGCCGACGTAGGCAGCGCCGAAGTCTTCGCACAGCGAGAAGAACTTCTCAGAGACCAACGCCTTGATCGGCGCCGTGTACACCGAGCGCACGCCTTCGCTCATCGACTTGAAGTGCAGCCCGAGCGCCACCAGCGACTTGCCCGACCCCGTCGGCGTCGACAGCACGACGTGCTTGCCGGCGAGCAGCTCGAGCAGCGCGTTCTCTTGCGGCTCGTAGAGCGACAGTCCTTTGGCGGTGACCACCTCGAGAAACGCGTTGAGGATGGTGTCGCTGCTGGTCGTGCCCGCGGGCGGCAGCTTGTCGA
>JANNAY010000338.1:0-2922 GCA_031384945.1 Deltaproteobacteria bacterium | reverse complement strand
CCCGCGGGCAAGTCCCTCTCGTTCACGCGCCCTCACTCGCCGCCCGCGTCTTGCCAGTCGGTGCGCTGCGACGACGTTGGTGGCCACTGCGAGTGAAGGTGCCGCTGGGCGTCGACGGCGACTCCGATCGCCGAGAGCATGGCGCTCCGGCCGCGCCCACCAGCCTCGTTGTCGAGCGTGTCGGCCCGGCCTCGATGTTTCGTTTGTGCTGCGCACGCCGTTCATGGGGCATCGGATGCTTCGGCTCACCGGGCTCAGAGAAGCGGACCCACCCGGTTTTCCCCACCCGCTTTTCACAACCCGGTTTTCACCACCCGGTTTTCACCTCTCCACAGCGAGGCTTTGTGAGCGCCCGTGGAGAGGTCGAGCGAAGCGAGGGTGAGGTCTGCGCCAACTGCGGGGCCCGTGGGCGATCGCTGCAAGGGTCCGGACGATCGCGATTGAGGCCGGATCCGGCATCCGGACGCGCCCATCCTGTGACGGACGTGAACACTGTCACGATCGCGCGGGCTGACGTTGACAGTGTCGGGATCGATGTTTACAGTAACAGCATGGACGCCGCCGCCCCCTGGACCCTCGATGAGCTGACGAGCCGCGTGGCCGACGCCACGCAGCGGCTCGGGTTGCTCCAGGCCAATGGGCAGGTGGCCGACGTGCCGAACGCGCGTGCCATCCGCTGGTACACGTCGACGGGGCTGGTCCGTCGCCCGCAGCAGCGGGGACGCGTCGCCTTCTACGGTCCGGCGCACTTGCGCGAGATCGTCGCCATCAAGCGGCTGCAGTCGCAGGGGCTGACGCTCGAGCAGGTGCAACAGCAGCTGCTCGGAAAGTCCGACGACGACGTTCGCGTCATCGCTGGCGTGCCCGACGACCTCGAAGCTGCTGTCGTCGTCGCCGACGTCCCCGCCCGCAGCTTCTGGGCCGCCGAGGTCGCCGACGCCGTCTTCTCCGACGCCCTCGACGTCACCGGCCTGCCCGAGCCTGCCGACGTCGCTGCGGCCTCTGTCACAGCGCCTGCTGACGCCACGCGCGTTGCTCTCGCTGACCCTTCTGGTGTGACCGTCGTGCTGCCCACGACGACGCGCACCCCCACCGCTGACGACGTGCAGGCGATTCTGTCTGCCGTCGTCGAAACCCTGGTCGCGCGCGGGCTGCTCGCGTCCAGCTCCGCCACCGACCCGCCCGCGCCGAAAGAGGAGGAACGATCATGACTGCTCCCCTGCCCCTGATCTCCGAAGATGAAGTCCGCCGCGTCGTCGTCCCCGAAGACGCCGACCGCAGCTTTGGCTGCCTGCGCTGCGAGCAAGGCATCTTGCCGCTCAAGGCCCTGCACGTCGGCGCCCGCGTTGTCGGCACGTTCGCGCACACGACGCTGCGCCAGACCTTCGTCAACAACGCCGGCGTGCCCGTCGAGGCGACGTACATCTTTCCGCTGCCCGATCGCGCCGCCGTCACCCGCTTCGTGATGGAGGTGGCCGGGCGCCGCGTCGAGGGCGACCTGCAAGAGCGCGGACAAGCGCGCCAGACCTACGACCGCGCCATCTCGCAAGGCAAGCGCGCCGCCATCGCCGAAGAAGAGCGCCCTGGCACCTTCAACCTGCGCGTCGGCAACCTGCTGCCCGGCGAAGAAGCCACCATCACGCTCGAGATGACTGGACCGCTGCCCGTCGCTGACGGCGAGGTCACCTACCGCTTCCCCCTCGTGATCGCGCCCCGCTACATGCCGGGCAAACCGCTCAGCGGTGATCAGGTCGGCGACGGCACCGCCGCCGACACCGACGCCGTGCCCGACGCCTCGCGCATCTCGCCGCCGGTCTTGCTGAGCGGCTACCCCAACCCCGTGCGCCTCTCGATTGAGGCCACCATCGACCCCGCGGGCTTGCCGCTGTCGAAGGTGCGCTCAGCGCTGCACGCGGCCTGGGCCGACGAAGCGCAAGGACTGCTGCGCGTCAGCATCAACCCCGGCGAGCGCGTGAACCGCGACTTCATCCTGCGCTTCTGTCTCGCTGACACGACGCTGCGCACGACGGCCCGCGCCACCCGCTTCAGCGACGGCAAAGATGACGCCTTCATGGTCGCCCTCTCGCCGCCGACGGCGACGTCGTTGAACGTCAAGAGCCGCGACATCGTCTTCGTGCTCGACCGCAGCGGCTCGATGGGCGGCTGGAAGATGATCGCGGCGCGCCGCGCAGTGGCCCGCATGGTCGATGCCTTGCACGACGACGACCGCTTCAGCGTGTTGGCCTTCGACGACCGCGTCGAAGCCTTCGGCCACGGCCTCACCGACGCCACCGATCGCAACCGCTTCAAGGCCGTCGAGTGGCTCGCCAAGGTCGACGCCCGCGGCGGCACCGAGATGGCGATGCCCCTCTCGCAGTCCGCTGACCTGCTCGGCGCCACCGCGGCCGGCGTCTCGCTCGAGAACCGCGATCGCGTGCTGGTCTTCGTCACCGACGGACAGGTCGGCAACGAAGCGCAGCTCTTGAAGCTGCTGGGGCAGCGCCTGCGCGGCGCCCGCGTCTTCGCCCTGGGCATCGACCAGGCCGTCAACGCCGGCTTCATGAACCGCCTCGCCGCCCTCGGCGGCAGCGGCGAAGCCGAGCTCGTCGAATCCGAAGACCGCGTCGACGAAGTGCTGACGCGCTGCCACCGCCGCATCGACAACCCCGAGCTCTCCGAGGTCAGCGTCGACGTCGAAGGCGCCAGCCTGGTGGGCGACTCCATCGCGCCCTCGCGCTTGCCCGACGTCTTTGCCGGCGTCCCTGCCGTCGTTCATCGCCACCGGCGTATTCCTCTTGGGCCTCTTCTACGTGCCGCCCTTCCGGCGGGGCCTCTTTACGGTGCTCCGGGGGCTGTGGCGGTCGCTTCGCTTCGTCCTCCACGACGGCTGGAAGATGCTCTGCGCGGTCCCCGCGGTGCGGC
>JANNAY010000294.1:0-5477 GCA_031384945.1 Deltaproteobacteria bacterium | reverse complement strand
CGAGCGCGGTGCCGGCCATGGTCTGACCACGCGGCAAGGAGCCGATGCCGGCCTTGACCTGCTCGGCCACGCGCGCCGAGGTGAAGAAGCCGAGGCAGATGACGGCGGTGACGAAGGGTGCGTTGGGCAGTTGCTTCAAGGCGTCGCCGAGGCCCTTGTTCGGTGTTCCAAGCGGTGGCAAACCCGTCATAGAGAACGGCTGAGTCGGCACGCCGCCGATGAAATAGACATGGATGCCGGCCTTGCTCGCGCGATCGAGCACCCAGCGTTCTTGATCGGCGATGCCACCGACGGGCGATCCCTCGAGGTAGATGGTGACGTCGACGCCGCGGGCCTTTGCCTTCACCATGCCTTCGACGATCTTCGGGTTTGTCATCTCGTAGATGCGCACGCGCAGCGTCGTCTTGGCCTCGGCGAACGCGTCGAGCAGGGCCTTGTGGTTGTTGTCGGGCGCCGATGTCGCCAGCACCTTCGACTTGCCCTTGATGGGACGCGAAATGAAGTTGGTTTGGCCCGATCGCTCGATGCGGTGCGTGGGCTCGACGCCAAGCTGCTTCTCAGAGAAGCCGCTGTCGTAGTCGGCGGCGCTGTCGGTGTCGGGCAAGAGGTGCCCGGCCTCGTCGCGATCGCGGGCGAGCACCTGGCCCGTCCACCCGTAGAAGCTGGTGTCGGCCCCGCGCACAGGCCCGCCCTTCCACGGGACGTCGTCGAATTCGTCGGCGACGAAGACGGCTTCTTTCGTCGTCTCCCACGCGACGAAGTCGACGACGCCGCCGCCGTCGTCGACGAGGGCGAGGGTGCCGCGGTGTCCGGGCAGCTTGAGAAAGGTGCCGGCGCCGTCGAGGTCTGGCACGTCGGGCGACGTCGGCGACGCCTCGAACGCCGGGGCGTAGCCCCACACACGCGTGAAGCCCCACGCCGTCGACGCCACCCACAGCTCGCCTCCAGGCGGCAACACGGTGCCTTGCGGAAAGCGGAGGCCGTCTTCGCCGCTGCTCGAGCGCTCGCGCTTGCTCTTGCCCGCCGTCGACGTGTCGTCGGACGACGTCGTGGTGAGCGACGACGACTTCTTCTTCGTCTGCGGCGTGTAGCGCTCGGTGAGCACGAAGCCGCCGAGCGGCGCTGGATTCTTCAGGTCGGTGTTGGTGAGCCGAATTGCGCTGTCGGGCTCGGGCGTACCCTGCAAGTAGCCGTCGAAGTTAACGCCCGAGATCCGCACCGGTGAGGCGGCGGCGACGACGACAGCAGCGACGACGACGACGACGTACATGACGGAGGCGTAGCCCGAAGAGAGACGGTTGTCTCTGCGGACGACGGCCGACGGTCATGTGGCTACGATCGCCGTGTGCCGTTGCTCCGGCTGGTCCATGCGCTTGAACGTCGCCGTCCGGGGCGCTCTTTCACACTCACGTTGACCATGCGCCGGCCCTCTTCGACTGGCGCGACGTCGACGGTGGTGGCCAACACGCGCGTCAGCGGGCAGGGGCCCCGCGCCGTCGTCATCGGCACCGGCGACCGCGTCGACGTCGCTGTCGGCGGCAAAGGCGAACCCCTCATCGGCGGCATGTCGTCGCAAACGGGCGACGGAATTCTGCCGCGCCACCTCGCCATCCTCGTCGTGCCCCTGCCGAACGGCACGCTCTTGCGCGCGGTGTCGCTGCACCCCGAGCGGGGGTTCGCGGTGTTGCCGCCGGGGCAAGACATCCCCACCGTCGACGCCATCGAGCGCCTCGACACGCCGTCGGGCAGCGTCGTCGCATGGAACGCGTGCCGCTTGACCTTCGGCGGCCTCGTGCTCGACGTCGTCGTCGAAGGCGCCGGCGCCCCCGACGTGCTCGAGGTTTTGCCCGTGGGGCAGCAGCTGGCCTTTCACAGCGGCGCGCCGCTGAAGGCGGTCGGCACCGCCGTTGCCTCCATCGCCGGCCCCGCCCTCGACGGCGCGGGCGGCGGCGGTCACGCCATCCCCGCGCTCGTTCACATGCGAGACGACGAACCCGACGGCGGCGCCCTCGTGCTCCGCGCCAGAAGCGGCGTCGTCAGGGTCGACGTGCCCGTCTCAGACCTGTTGCGCGGCGTGCTGGTGGGCCGCTCACGACGCTGCGTGCTCGGCCGCGGCTTCGACGAAAACGACGGCCTCAGCAGAGTGCACGCCCTCGTCGTCGGCCTCGACGAACCCGGCGCCGCGGGCGTCTTCGCCTTCGACCTCGCCTCTCGCTACGGCTTGCGCGACGTCAGCCGCCCGTCGCGCCTGGTTCCGATGGCACGCCTCGACGACGGCATCGGCTGCCTCGTCTACGGCGCTGGCTATCTGACCTGGGAAATGAGCTGACAGTGAACGTCAGGGAAGCGCGGCTTTGACAAGCGCCTGAACTTCTTTGCCGTCGAAGCGACCATTCACCTTGGCGAGGGCGGCCTTCATGACCTTGCCCATGTCTTTCGCCGACGTGGCGCCGACTTCGGCGACGGCTTCTTTGACCATGGCTTCGACTTCGCCCTGCGACAATTTTTGCGGCAAGAACGACTCGATCACGACCAATTCAGCCTGCTCTTTGTCGACGAGGTCTTGGCGATCCGCCTTCTTGTATTCGTCGATCGACTCTTTGCGCTGCTTGGCGAGCTTGGACAGCACGTCGAGCACGACCTCGTCGCTGGGGTCGATGTCGCCGGCGCCCTCGCTGCGGGTGTCGATGACCTTCTTTTTGATCTCGGACTTCATCGTCGCGAGCGCGTCCTTCTTGGGATCGCGGGCCTTCATGGCGTCTTTCCAGGCGGTGTTGATGTCGGCGTAGAGGGGCATGGCGACGACGCTGCCTTTGACAGCGTCGTCGCGCAAGCCCGCTCAGCGCTAGCGCGACACGGTCAGCAGCTGGAGCCCATTGCCGTCGCTCGCGGCGATCACCGTTGGACCCGCCACCAACGCCCGCCACGGCGCCGTCACCGCGAGCGTCTGCCCGCGAATCGCGAACGTCGTCGGCGCCACTGGATCGAGGAACAAGATGCCAGAGGTCAGACTGGGCACGTCGGACGCGCCGCTCGGGATGTTGATGCGGTTGCTGATGCCGCCGACGACGGTGGCGCCGGCCACGGTGACGCCGCCCACCGCGCGCGCGATCGAGTTGGCGATCGTCGGCGTCACCGGCGTGACGTCGAGCCGGCGGAGCGTGCCGGAGTTGCCCGTGCCGGCTTGCGCGACGATCACCGAGCTGCCGCGCAGCTCGATGCCGCCGAAGCCGTCGAGGTCGCTGCCGAGCCCGCCGAGCGATTTCGTCACCGACGGGACGCCGCCCGCCGAGATCGTCAGCAGTCGCATCACGCCGTCGGTCGAGATGGTCGCGATCTGGTTGTCGACGACTTCGCTCAGTCGCATGACGTTCGGCACCGACACTTCGCCGACGCAGCTGACCGAGAACGTTCCGGCGTTGCGGGTGTTGATCGCCCAGACCTCGACGGTGCCGCCGCTCGAAGCGATGACCGCGTAGTTGCCGTAGGCCGTGATGTCGCGCGAGACGACGCCGTCGTCGACGCCAGGGCACGCGGTGATGGTCACGCGGTTCAGCTGCAGGATGCTGCGGTTCGCGTAGACATCATGCACGCGCATCGCCCGGCTACCGCCGCTGGTGACCGTGTACGCCGTCTTTCCTGACAGGGTGATGTGCGGGATCGTGCCGCCGTTGTCGTCGTCGACAGTCTGCAGCTTGCGTGGTGAGCGACGATCCGAAATGTCGAAGCTGTTGATGCGCGTCGTCAACGTCCCGAGGCCGACCAGGCCGGTGGCGGTGGTCATCACCGTATTGCCGTCGATCACGGCGTCGTATTCAGGGTCGATACCGTCGGTGCCGTTGGCGGTGAAGCGCGTCGGCGTCCACAGCTGCAGCGCCTCGAGCGCCCCGTCGGTGCGCGTGCCGTAGATCAGGTTCTCTTCGACGTCGATGGCGATGAGGCCGAGGCCGCCCACCAGCAACGAACGACCCACCAGCTGCGGCCGATCAGGATCGGCGACGTCGATGACGACGAGCCGACTCGACGTGCCGGGGCTCGAGTCGGTGCAGAAGGCGTAGCCGCCGGTGACGTCGAGCGAGCCGCAGTCGAAGCCGCTGGCGTTGCCGCGGGCGGTGAAGTTGACCGTGCCTCCACCGACCGTCGACGGAACGTTGATGTCACCGATGAACAGACCCTCAGAGCCGCCGATGTAGACGCGGCGACCGTCGAGCTTGACGGCGCGCGGTGACCCCGGCGGAACCGGGCCGCTGTTGTTGTTGAGGTTGCCAATGGACGCGATCGTACCCGCCGCGGCGACGACGAAGGGCTGAACGACGGTGGTGCCGAGGAAGGGGCTGACGACGACGCCGACCTCAGTGTTGGCGTCGATGAAGTCCGGGACGCCGTTGAAGTTGACGAGGGTGCCTGCGCCATCCGTTGTCGCTGTGGTCTGGACCGGCGTCCAGTCGCCACTGATCGACGCCGCCACCGAGTTCGGCTGCTGGAGCACAACCAGCTCGCCGCTCGTCGAAGACGTGAAGCGCACACCAATGGCGGAGCGGCCGACGAAGGCGATGTCTTCGATGTTGTCGTTGACGCCGAGGTCGATGGCGGTCGGCGACGTGGGGGTCGTCGTCGAGACGTCGATGCGACGCAGCGCCTGCGCGGTGTTGTCGTTGGTCAGGTAGAGGAAACGACCGAACTGCTTGATGCGATCGCCAGCCTGGATGGTCGCGCAGTTCTTCTCGACCATCGCCAGCGGGTTTGCCGTGTCGTAGGCGCAGACTTGGTTGTTCTTCTTGGCGTAGACGCGTGGACCGCGCGCGATGATCTGGTCTGACGGCGCGGAGACGACGCCGCGCGCCAACGTCGACAACGACGCCGGCGCGACCGGATTCGGCAACGCCGACACCGTCGCCGTCTTCGCCGACCCATTGCCGACGGCGTCGATGGCGAAGACGCGCACCTCGATGGGTGTGTCGTTCGTCAGGCCGGTCAGCGTGATCTGCGTCTGCGCGCCGGGGACGAAGATCGGGCTCGGGCCTTCGGCGGCGAAGATGCCGGGGTCGACGGTGGCGACGTTGCCGTCGTCGTAGCCGTACTCGACGAAGTAACCGGCGAGATCGGACGAGGTGCTGGCCGTCCAGGCAAAGGTGACGGACTCAGAGCGCTCCGAGACCCGCGGGTTCGTCGGCGCGATCGGGACGCTGCTGTCCTTGGTGAGCAGCACGAAGTCTTCGTTCGAGCTGTTGCCGGCAGTGTCGACGGCGGTGACGCGGTAGCGGTTCTCGTTCTCGACCAGCCTGGCCGCCGTCAACGTGAACGTGCTCGTGCCGTTCCACTCGCAGTTTCGCGTGGTCGAGTTGAACGTGATGTTGGCAATGCCGGTGCAGTCGGGGTTGCCCAAGACGATCGGAAAGCCGACGACGTTGTAGGGGCGGGGTGAGCGCAAGTTCGTGTCCGTCGACTGGATGGCCAGCGGGTTGATGGCGATGGTG
>JANNAY010000230.1:0-2850 GCA_031384945.1 Deltaproteobacteria bacterium | reverse complement strand
CGCAGATCGCGGCGATGGCGCTCGTCGCCATGGGCGTGGTGCCGAAGGCCGACGGCAGCTTCGACGTGCCCGATCCGATGTTCGTGCCGACCGGCGAGACCGCCGTCATCGAGGGCAAGAAAGTCCGCAAGGTGAAGATCGCGGCGCAGCTGCCGCAGGGCCTCGAGACCGAGCTGTGGATCGGCGACGACCTGCCCATCAACAGCGACACCATGATCGAAGAGCTCAAGCTGGTGCTCGGCGACCCCAAGGGCGGCAGCTACCCCGCCCTCTTCGCCCAGCTGGCGACCTTGAAGGGCTACCCCGTGCAGCAGGTGACGTCGGCGATGACCGCCAAGGGCCGCCTGATGTCGTCACAGACCCTGCTCACCTACCGCGAGATGACGGTCGACGCCTCTGAGTTCGCCGTGCCCAAGGGCTACACGCTCACCGAAGACCCCATCACGATGATGGAGCGCATGGCGGCCGCCCAGCGCGGCTCCGTCGGCGTCGGCGCGCCCTTGAAGGCCAACAAGCCGCAGGTGCCCGGCACGCTGCCCCCCGCCGATCCGAAGTAGCCGACCGACGCGATCAGGGCGACGCGATCAGTCTGACCAGGTCGCCTTCGTCGTCGTCGACAGCGTCGTCGTGGTCGTCGGCAGTACGAGCGTGGTGCCGTCGTCTGACAGCGCGCGCTCGAGCGTCTGCGCCGCGCTCTTGTTGAACAGGGCCCAGAACCCGCCATTTTTCACGCGCATGCGCCAGCGGTCGTCGGCGCCTACGACGACGTCTCTGACGACTTCGCGCGAGCCGTCGTCGAGGACGGCGACGTCTCCGTCAACGGCGACGACGACGAAGGGGGCGTCTTCGGCGACGAAGGCCATGACGTCGCGGCCGGTGGTGACGACGAGGGATCCGTCGTCAGCGCGGGCGATGCTGCCGTGCAACAGCGCTTCGAGGCGCTCGTGGCCGACGCGCTGTCCGTCGTGAAACCAGTTGCCCCGCCGCGACAAAAACAGTCCGGCGGGCGCGTCGGTGCGAAAGTCTTCAAGCTCGTCGCGGGGGTCTCTCCGGCGCATGCAGAGGTCCTGCGATAGGCTGACCGTCATGACAAGCGTCGTCTGGTCCGGCGACAAAAAAGAGGTGCGGCTGCGTCGCTTGAAGATGAGCGACCGCGCCCGCATCCGCCGCTGGATGTCAGACCCCGCCGTGATCCACTTCACAGTGCTCGTGCCCGGACCGGAGTACGGACCCGTCGAGCCCTACGACGACGACGCCGCCGACCGCTACCTCGAGCTGCTCGTCCGCGATCCCGACCGCCGCAGCTACGCCATCGAGGTCGACGGCGCCCACGTCGGCAACGTCGGCCTGAAGAACCACGACTTCGACAACGGCGTCGCCGAGTGCTTCATCGAGATCGGCGAGCGGTCGCTGCGCCGGCGCGGCGTCGGCGCCCAGGCGATGGGCCAGCTGCTCGACGTCGCCTTCGACGAGGTCGGCCTGCAGCGGGTGCGGCTGGGCGTCTTCGAGTTCAACGTCGCCGCGATCAAGCTCTACAAGAAGCTCGGCTTCGTCGACGACGGCCTCTACGGCTCACACTGGGTCGACGGCCGCTTTTGGCAGGTCAACGCGATGGAGGTCGACGTGCGCCGCTGGCGCCGTCGCCGCGACGCCCTCGACAACGTCGTCTGATCAGTCCGCCTCGACGGCGCCTGCGTCGCAGCGCTGTCGCCCGACGCCGCGCTGGTCGGTGGTGGGGCAGCGGCCGTCGACGCCAGCGTTGCGCGCGTCTGACTGCAGGCTGAGCATCAACGTCGGCGTCGGTCCGCCGTTGTCGCCGAGCAATGCGAAGCCGGGGGCGCCATCGACGTCGTCGTTGGCGTCGAACGGGCAGGTGGCGTCGATGGTGTTGCGGGTGACGTTGCCGCCTGCGCTGGTGCTCGTGCCGCCCTCGCCGACGGAGCACAGGGCGCCGTTGTGCGTGATGGCGTTGTCTTTCCACCTGACGGTGCCGAACGGGCTGCCCTCGAGGCCGGCCAGCTCGACGAGGCGGCCGTTGTTGTCGGCGAACGAGCAGTGAAAGAGCTCGAGGCCTTCGTCGCCGCAGATGAAGAAGAGCGAGTTGCCGATGTTTTCGACGAAGGTCGAGTTGGTGATGTGCAGCACGTTGAACGCGGCGCAGTTGATGTCGATGACGGCGCCGCCGCCGGCGGTGTTGTTGTCGAAGGTGTTGCGGACGAGCTCGACGACGTCGAGGTCGCCTTCGAGGTAGAGCGCGCCGCCGACGTTGCTGGCGGTGTTGTCGGCGAAGACGCTGTCGACGACAGAGAGGGCGGCGCCGAAGACGGCGATGGCCCCGCCGCGCGCGAGGCCGTTGCCGGCGATGCTGTTGTCGTGGAAGTCGCTGCCGCTGACGACGACGCGGGCGCCTGCGTCGGCGGCGATGGCGCCGCCTTTGAAGTCGGCGCCGGCGCTGACGAAGACGGCGTTGTCGTGGACCTCGCAGTCGCGGACGACGAGGTCGGAGGCGCCGACGACGCGGATGGCGCCGCCGTGGTCGTCGATGACCAGGCCACCCGTCAGCTCGAGCTGGCGCAGCTCGAGCTGCGCGTCGGCGACGATGAAGGCGCGCTGCGTGGCCGTGAGGGCGTGCTTGCGTCCCTCGATGACGATGTCGGAGTTGCGAACGTCGATGGCGGTGGCGATGTCGACGTTGGTCTCGAGGCAGATGGTGATCTGGCCGTCGGCGCTGTTGGCGATGTCGATGGCGCGCGCGAGCCCGCACGACGGACCGGGGCAGGGCGACGGGTCTTCGCTGTCGAAGCTGCGGATGGCGAAGTCGCAGTCGCCTTCGCCTTCGCCTTCGCCTTC
>JANNAY010000181.1:0-2538 GCA_031384945.1 Deltaproteobacteria bacterium | reverse complement strand
TGCAGGGGCAGGCGACGACGCCGCTGTCGACGACGGTGTCGCGGTCGGTGCTCTTCATCGCCGGCATCATCCACGGTCTGTTCGGCGCCAGCGGACCGCCGGTGGTCTGGGTCGCCTCGCGCACCCTCGAAGACAAAGCCCGCTTTCGCGCCACCCTCGCGCTCTTGTGGATGCTGCTCTCGATCATCCTCGTCATCGGCTACGTCGTCGACGGCAGCCTCGGCGCAGCACAGCTGAAGCAGAGCGCGTTGCTCTTCTTGCCGCTGCTCGCCGGCTACATCGTCGGCAACCTCGTGCACCACAAGGTGCCGCAGCGGCAGTTCCGCATCGCCGTCTGCGTCTTGCTCGTCGTCGCTGGCGGCGCCCTCGTCGTGCGCAACCTCCCCGCGCTCGTGGCGATGGTTTAGCGTCGCCCATGCCGCGCACCCGACGCATCGCCCTGGTGGGCCGGCCCCACGTCGTCGTCGCCCGCGGCAACAACGGCGGCCGCGTCTTCTTCGACGACACCGACTACGAAGGCTACTTGTCGGCGCTGCGCGAGTTGGTGCGTGAAGGCCACGTCGCGCTCTCGGCGTTTTGTTTGATGAAGAGCGAGGTGCGCCTCGTCGTCACGCCCCTCCGTTTGCCGCTCGCGCAGATCGTTCAGCGCCTGCACACGAGCCACGTGCGTCGCGTCAACGCGCGCGTCCAGCGCACCGGCCACCTCTTCGAAGGACGCTTCCGTTCCCTCGTCATCCCCGACGACAAAGTGGTCGACGCGGTGCGCTGGGTGCACCTTTGGCCGGTGCGCAGCGGACGCGTGCGCCGACCCGACACCTACCCCTGGTCGTCGCACCGCGCCTACGTCCGCGGCGACGAATGGGGCGACCTCGTCGACGCCATGGCGCTCATCGGCACGTGGGGACCGACGCTGCCCTTCGCCCAACGGGCGTTCGCGCGCTTCGTCGAATCGACGGCGCTCGAGAAAGACGAGCTGCCCATCAAAGAAGTGCTCGACGGCGTGGGCGGCGACCAACGCTTCGCCGAAAGCGTCTTGGCCGAAGCAGGCGTCGAGTGGCGTGGACGTCGTCGTCCCGCCCTCGCGACTCTCGCCAAGCGCGTGTCGTTGTTGATGAACGTCAGCGTCGACGACTTGACGTCGAAGCAGCGGCACCAAGAGCTGGTGATGGCGCGCCGGCTGTTCTCGACGAGCGCGGTGCGCAACGCCGATCGCAGCGTCACCGAGGTCGCTGCTTTCTTGCAGCGCGACAAGGCGCAGGTCAGTCGTCTGGTGCAGCAAGGCATGCGTCAGGTGAAAGACGAGGCCTTTGCCGCATTGCTCGAAGCGCTGAAGGGCCGCTCACCGCGCGAGACCGCCACAGAAGAGTGAGGCGCTTCGCCGCTGTGGCGCGCCGTCTCTCGTCGACGACGACGATGCTGGCTACAAAACAACGATGAAGATCCTCGTCCTCGGCGGTTCGGGCGGAGTCGGTCAACACGTGCTGCGCCTGGCGCGCGACGCCGGCCACCAGGTCACAGCGATCGTGCGGCAGCCCTTGCAAGACGCCGCCGGCATCAACGTCGTCGTCGACGACGTCAACCGCGACGGCGCCTTCGCCGTCGTCGCCGGCCACGACGTCGTCTTGTCGTCCCTCGGGCTCAAACGAAAAAGTCCCACAAACCCGTGGAGCGCGCTGGTGTCGCCGCCCGACTTCAACTCGAGCACAGCGTGTGCGCTGATCGCTGCGATGAAGACCGCCGGCGTCGCGCGCGTCGTCGCGGTCTCAGCCGCCGGCGTCGGCGACAGCGCCCCCCGCATGAACGCGGTGATGCGGTTCATGGTCGCGAAGTCCAACATCGGCGTCGCCTACCGCGACCTCGACGTGATGGAGCAGCTGTTTGCCGCCTCTGGCCTCGACTGGTGTTGCCCGCGTCCCACGCGCCTCACCGACGGACCGCTGACGAACAACGTCGCGGTTATCGACAGCTTTCCCATGACGGGGGCGATCTCGCGGGCCGACGTGGCGGGTTGGATGTTGGGCATCGCGTCTGCGCCGTCGACGTCAGCGCGCACGCCGACGATCACGGCGGCCTGATCACAAAGACACTAGACGTCGAACTCGATCGGGACGGCGATGGGGCCCGACGGCGTCATCTGCCCAGAGCGCGTCAGGCGGCGCAGCTCGACCTCGAGCTCGATCGCGTTGTCGTCGTCGGTCATCCGCGCCACGTGCGCCTTGACCTTCGGCAGCAGCGACTCGAGCAGCTTCTCATCGAGGTTCAGAGGATCGACGCCACGCCAGCCGCACTCGACCTTCAGCACGTTCCAGGGCGACACGACGAAACGCTCAAGCACGTCAAAGACGCGCACCGTAAAGGCGTTCATCCCAGTCGGTCGAAGTCCTCCCGTCGTCAGCATTGGCCTGTGCGCCTTTCGCCCTCAGCCATCACGGTAAGAGCAAAGCGTCTGAAACTCGCGAGATCGACCGCGGACGGATCGAAACGTGTCGCCGCGGTCACACAAAATCGAACACGCGCTCACGCGATGGCGGCGCGCGC
>JANNAY010000118.1:0-2645 GCA_031384945.1 Deltaproteobacteria bacterium | reverse complement strand
GCGTAGCGGACGTCGGGGCAGTACCAGACGCCGGTCTGCACGGGCTGCGCACCGACGACGGGGGCGACGTCTTTGTGCGGGTAGGCGCCGCCGAAGAGCTCGCCGTAGACGCAGACGTCGTCGCTGTCGAAGCAGGCGGCGACGACGCGGGCGGCGTCGCCGATCGCGCGGCGCAGCAGCTGCCAGCCGAAGAAGACGTCGTCGTCGTTGAGCCAGGCTTTGCGTTTGCCGAAGAAGACATCGTCGCCGCAGACGCCAACGACGAAGTGGGCGCCGTGGATCTTCTCGAGCGCGAGCCAGGGGCCGCCGGGCGCTCTGCCGTCGTCGTGGATCTTGGGATAGGGCCGGTGCTGCATGGCGCCGTCGACGTCGAAGCCGACGACGCCATTCACGCCGACGAAGAATCAGGTGACGGAGGCGCTGCGCTCGGCGAGGGCTTCTTTGCCTTTGCCGTGGTCGAAGTCGGGCTCGACGAAGCACCACTGCACCGACGGGCAGCGGTCGCGCAGCTGGTCTTCGTACTCGTTGATGACGTTGACGAGCTCTTCGCCGCTCATGCCGGTGACGATCTTGACCTTGAGGGCGACGAAGACCTCGCCCGGCCCTTGTTGGACGGTGATGCAGGCGAGCAGCTTGTCGATCTTGGGGTGCTCGATGGCGAGCTGGCTCGCCGCCTCTTTGATCGTCGGATCGGCGGCCTCGCCGACGAGCAGGCTCTTCACCTCGCGGGCGAGAAAGATGGCGACGCCGACGAGGACGACGCCGACGGAGAAGCTGCCGAGGGCGTCGAAGCGCAAGTCGCCGGTGATCTTGGTGAGCGCGATGGCCACGAGCGCAAACGCGAGACCCAGGACGGCGGCGGCGTTATCGCCGAAGACGACGACGAGATCGCTGTCTTTGGTGTCTTGCAGAAACTGGAAGAACCGCGTTTTGCCGCGGCGCTCGTTGAGCGCCTTGATGTTGCCCCAGGTGGCCCACCCTTCGAGCAACAGCGAGCCGCCGAGAATGACGAGGGCGAGGCCGATGTTGGCGACCGGCTCAGGGTGCTGCCAGTGGTGGATGCCCTCGTAGAGCGAGAACACGCCGCCGCCGGTGAACAGCAACAGCGCGACCATGAAGGACCAGAAGTAGACGTTGCGGCCGTAGCCCAGCGGGTGCGAGGCGTCGGGCGGCTTTCGTGATTCGGTCACGCCGCGCAGCAGCAACAGCTGGTTGCCGCAGTCGGCGAACGAATGGATCGCCTCTGCCAACATGGCGCCGGAGCCGGTGAAGAACGCGGCGCCGAATTTGGCGGCGGCGATGATCACGTTCACGACCAGGCTCTGGATGATGTGGCTGGTGCCGTGGTCTTTTTCACTCATGTCTGCTGCTCCGTCGTCGCGGCCTCGACGGCGGAAGATGTGGTCGGCGACCCTCAGGGTCAAGCCCTCACGCAGTCACACGCGGCGCGGTGGAATCGCTGCGGGGGAACCAACGTTGCGGAGATGCGGTCTGCTGCTGACCACCCCCCGCTCCGAGGTGCCCCATGTCGTTCTCGCGTCTGCTGTCTCTGACCGTATCGGAGGCCGCCCGCGCCGCCGTCTTCTCCGTCGTCGTCGCCGGCGTCGGCGGCTTCGTCGGCGTCGGCTTGTGGGCCGCTGACATCTCGCTCGTGCAAGCCGACGTCGTCGGATCCATTGCCGCCGTCGCCCTCGCCAGCGTCTTGCCCGCCTTCTTCGGCGCCTGGTTGTTCTTCTTGCTGCGCCGCATCGCGTGGAGCAGCGCCGCCGCCGCCTTCTCCGTCGGCGCGGGCGCCGCTGGCGCCGCCGTCGTCGCCCACCACAACGTGTTGGTCTCGCAGTTCTTCGCCCTCGCAGACGACGGCAACGCCAACGCAGGCGCGCTCTGGGTGCAAGCCGCCCTCGGCCTGCTCGCCCGCGACGGCGCCGTCGACGAAACATGGATGGCCGAAGTCGCCGTCGTCGCCGGCGTCGGCCTCGCCGCCCTCGGCGCGCAACGCTGGCTCGCGCACACTAGTGTGAAAAACGGTCTTTCAGTTTGAGAAACCGCGACTCATAGAAGGTGTAGGAGATTTGGGCAATGATGACCGTGACGATCAAGGTCAGGGGAAAGAGCCAAGGCTCAGCAGGAAGGCCCATCTTGTCGAGAATCACCTTACAGCCATGTCGACAAAACATGTGAAACAAGTAGATGCCGTAGCTGAGCAGTCCGATGCGCACCAGCGGCGGCAGGCGCAGCAGGGACATCGCCACGTGGTCTTCGCGAATCACGCAGCTGCCGACGAGCACCACCATCGCGAGGTGGATCGACAACCGCGGCACGCCGGTCAGGTCGAGCGGGGCGAAGGTGCAGATGGCGAGCACCGCGGCAGCGGCCACGAGCGGCATCAAGCGGTGACCGAGCACCGGCGCCAGGCGGGCATGCCAGTTCGGGCTGTGCAGGCCATGCGCGAGCAGCACGCCGAGCATGATGGGAGTGAAGCCGGTCTGCTTGAGCATCTCGGGCTCGGCCGACGTCAGCCCGCAGCAGGCTGCAAAGGCGCTGTCAAAGGCGCCGAAGTGAATCAGCTGGCCCACGACCAAGAGCACGATCAGCAGCGGCACGATGGCCTTGCCGAGGTGTTTCTCGACGGGGGGCCACACGAT
>JANNAY010000071.1:0-5183 GCA_031384945.1 Deltaproteobacteria bacterium | reverse complement strand
CTGTTCATGTTCGCCGCCTGCGGCAAGTCGGCCCAGCTGCCCTTCTCAGGATGGCTGGCGCGCGCGATGGAGGGGCCGACGCCGTCGTCGGCGCTCTTCTACGGCGGCGTCTCGATTCACGCGGGCTTGTTGTTGTTGCTGCGCGTGCACCCCGTGCTTGACCGCGCCCCCATCGCCGAGGCCATCGGCGTCGTCATCGGCATCGCCACCGCCGTCTACGCCACCGCCGTCGCGCGAACGACCAGCGACGCCAAGGGCACGCTGGCCCACGCGACCCTCGCCCAGGTCGGCCTCATCCTCGCCGAGATTTCGCTCGGTTGGACGACGCTGGCCCTCGCGCACCTCATCGGCCACGCCTGCTTGCGGGTGTGGCAGTACCTGCGCGCGCCCAACGCGTTGCACGACGCCCACCGCACGCACCAACCGCTGCACGCGCCGTCGACGTCAGCGCCGTCAACGTCGTCGTGGTTCGGCTTCGCGCTGTCACGCTTTCGCCTCGACGACCGCCTCGACGCCGTGGTCGACGTCGTCGTCGCCGCCGCCCGCGTCGTCGACCGCGCCGTCTTGCGCTCTCGCTTCGTCGGTTCGCGAATCGAGATTGGCGTGCTCGCCGGCGCCCTCGTCGTCGCCAGCGCCGCCGCCCTCGTCATCAGCGGCGTCGTCGTCAGCGGCGTCGCTGCATTCAACGCCAGCGCCATCGTCGTCGCCGTCGGCTGCGTCATCGCCGTCATCGCCGGACTCGGCAGCGTCGCTGTGCACAGCCTGCGCGGCCTGCTGCGCGCCAAGGTGCTGCTGCACCTGGGCTTTCTCGTCGTCGCTGTCGGCGCCGCCCACGACGGCGCCGTCGTCTTCGCCGCCCTCGTCGCCGTCGTCGCCGTCGGCGGCTTCGCCTTCGTCGTCCACGCCGTCGAAGCCCGCGCAGGCTTCGTCGACCTCGACACCTACGGCGGCCGCGTCGGCGCCTTTCCGGTCGCCGCCGCCGCCTTTGCCGTCACCGGCGCCGCGGGCGTCGGCCTGCCCGGCACCGCCGGCTTCGTCGCCGACGACCTGCTGTTGCATGCCGCCTGGCAGCACGGGCCCCTCGAGGCCGGCGCCCTGATCTTCGCCGCCGTCTTCATGGCCGTCGGCACTTTGCGCGGGTTTGCCCGCGTGTTTCTCGGGCCGCAGCGTCGCTCGGTGGCGCCCGACCTGCGCGCCCCCGAGCGCGCCCTCGTCACAAGCGTCCTCATCGTCGTCGTCGTCACCGGCCTCGTGCCTTCGCTCTTGCTCTCTCACCTCTCTCACTGACTCACTGATCGGACCGCACCATGCAGAAGCTCATCTCTGGCATTCACAACTTCAAAGAAGGCCTGTTTCGCGACGAGCGCGAGCTCTTCGAGCGGCTCAGCCTCGGGCAGAACCCCGACGTCTTGTTCGTCACCTGCAGCGACTCGCGCATCGATCCGAACGCGCTGACGGGCACCCAGCCCGGCGACCTGTTCGTCTTGCGCAACGCCGGCAACATCTTGCCTGCCTACAACGGCGACCCCACCGCCGAAGCCGCTACCATTGAATATGCCGTGAGCGTTCTTGGTGTTAAAGACATCGTGGTGTGCGGACACACGCACTGCGGTGCCATGACGGCGCTGGTCAAAGGCGGCGACCGCAGCGCCATCCCCATGGTCGACGGCTGGCTCAAGAACGCCGACGCCACCCGCCGCATCGTCCACGAAAACTACGCCGACATCGATGAGGGATCGCAGGTGCGCGTGGCCATCCAAGAGAACGTGCTCATGCAGATCGAGAACCTGCGCACCCACCCGTCGGTTGCCGCCGCCGTCGCCCGCGGTGGGCTCGGCCTGCACGGCTGGGTCTATAAAATCGAATCGGGCGACGTGTTTTCGTATGATCCTGGAAGCGGCCAGTTCGGCGCCGTCAAGGCCACGCCGGTGGTCTCACGCCCGCGCCGGCTGGTCGACGTCGAGGGCGTTGCCGACGGCAAATAGGCCCGCTGCTCGGGCGGCCGCTCAGGCGCTCTCTTCTTCGACAACGTCGTCATCGCCGATGGGGGCGCCCTCGTCCGACGGCATGCGGTGCAGCCCGCCGGCCGGGGGCGCCGGCATCTCAGACGACAACCCCGCGGGGCGCTCGGCGCGTCCCTTGGGGCGGCCGGTCGGGTCGGTGGCGATGGCGGCGCGCAAAAATTGCTCGGCGGTCTCAACGGCCGCTGGGCCCTGCGCCGACAACGGGCGCTCGGGCAGCGCCGAGACGCGCTTGACGATGCCGGTGTCGCCGTCGACGTGGGCGGGCTCGGCCTCGGCGAAGATCATCGAGGCGGCGGGTGCTTCGACCACCGTCGGCACGCCGATCAAGCGCAGGGCCTGGCACACCGGCGACAGCGGCGATCCGCGCTCGGTGACGACGGCGGCGGCGGCGGCAAAGAGCGCAACGTCGAACAGCGAGGCGGCGCTGACGACGACGACGCCGCTGACGCCGTCGGCGGCGTCGGGGTAGCGGTCGGCGAGGCAGACGGCGGCGGCGGCGGAGCCAGCGACGACGGCGGTGCCGTGCAGCTCGGCGACGTCGCCGGGTGACGTCACCAACGTCTCGTCGTCGACGAGCAGCGAGGTCGCGACCACGCCGCGGGTCTCGACACGACGGCTCATCGACGGCGGGCGCGCGTTCACCGCGCGCCGGCGCGCCTGCACCAGCGGCCGCACGTCGACGTCGGGACCAGTGCCGCGGATGACGCCCGCGATCTCCATGTCTTGCAAGTGAAAGACGTCGCGCGGCTGGTCAACGAGGCCGTGCTCGAAGAGACGCTCGCCGAGACCGAGGGCCAACCGCCGCAGCTGGGCGACGACGCTCTCGGTGGGCAACCACAGCGTCGAGAACAAGCGTGCATGGCGCCGCGCGCCGGCGAGGGCGAACTGCACGCGCTTTCTCGTCGACGACGCCTTGAGGCCGCTCTGCTTCTCACAGGTCTGCTCAACGACGTACTCGGCCTTTTTGCGACGACCGACGGCGTCGCGCACGCGCTGCTCGAGGGGCAAGCGCGGCGAGCGCCACAGCCGCAGCACAAGGTGCACGAGACGATCGGGGCGCTCTGACAAGCGCGGCTCGTCGAGGATCAGCGATCCCTCGGCGAGGTCCGACGCCAGCACGCCACGCAAGAGGTCGCGAAACTGCGCGAAGTCGCCACCGTCGACGTTGGCGCCGTCATTGGATCCGTCGAGGCCGAGGGCGCTGCTGACGGCGGCGACAGCACCGACGTCGGCGTCGACGGCGTCGAACAGCGCCTTCAGCTCCAGATTCTCGTCGACGAAGCGGACCAACCCGGCCATGCGCCGCGCGCCCTCGAGCAACGGACGCGCGTCTTCATCGCCGCCGAGCAGATCGTTCTCTAACGACGACAAGCCGATCTCTTTGAGGGCCGCGCGCAGCTCGACGAGAAAGAGCGAGGCGACAACGCCGTGCAAGACGAGGGCGGCGACGCATTTGCCGAGGCCTTCTTCGAGGGCGTCGAAGTCGTCGAGCAAGGCGTCGGGGTCAGAGCCGTCGACGTCTTTGCCTTTGACGGCGACGAGCAGCGCGGCGACGTCGGCGGCAAAGGCGTCGCCTTCGCCAGAGGCGACCTGCGCCAGCCGCTCGAGCTGCGAGGGCCAGCGGTCTTCGCCAATCAGGGGCATCGCCTTGGTCACGCGCTGCCAGAAGCCCGGCGGCGGCGCCTCTTTGCGGGCGGCGAGCTCCGGCTGCCCCGTCGTCGCCGCCAGCGCCTCGCGCGCTTTTTCGGCGAAGGGCAGCAAGTCGAGCAGCGCCACCAACACTTCGACGTTGCCAGTGATGCGCCCCGTCACCACGCCGAGCGCGCGGCGAAAATTCGGACGCGTCTCTTCGAGCACGACGCCACGCACGCCGAGCAAGCGCCCCGCGCGCTCCATGCCGCGGGCGGCGCCGCGTTGCCACACCGAGAAGGTCAACGTCGACGACGGCTGCTGCGACAGCGACGCCGGCACCAGCCGCTCGTCCCAGGTGCGCTGCCGCGCCGACTCGACGCGCGCCTGTGGAACCATCAGAGGTTCCACGTCGAGGATGTGCAGCAGCCGCCCAGCAAACGCGAACGACACGGCCTGCGGCTTGTCGAACGCGGCCTCGAGGCGCAGCGCTTCTTTGGCGACCATGCGCGCCTGCACCGTCGACAGCGACGGCTCTTGCGTCTTGTCTGTCGTCTTTGACTGGTCATCAAGCGCCACCATGCGCGTGCCGCCGCGGGCCGCATCGTCGTTGATGCGCAGGGCGTCGATCTTTTTCACCGGCGAAGACGTCACGCGCGCGTCGTCGGCGAGGCCGTCGGCAGCGCCCGCCGGACGCTCGACCACGAAGCTGTCGCAAGCGATGCGGGCGTTGCCGCGCACGCCGCCGATGCCGCCCGCGAGCCCCCAACACGCGCGCAAGCGCGACTGCGGCCGCCGACGCCGATCGTCGATGTCGGACGCGGTGTCGAGGGACCAGCACATGCCCGACTGCTCTGACGACACCAGCCGCTGCACGACGACGGCGAGCCGGGTGCCGAAGGGCGCGAGTCCAGCGGCGACGCGCGCCTGCAACGTGCGCGGGTGGTAGGCGAGCGAGAAGAGCCGGTGCACGGTCTCGTCGAGCTTCTGGGTGCCGAGGGCGGCGTCGAGGGCGCCGGCGAGGGCGTTCACTTCGGCGACGTCGCCGACGACGCTGGCTCTGACGGCAAAGAGGTCGTCGTCGGCGAAGCTCTTCTTCAGCTCTTCGAGCGAGATGCGCAGCGCGCCCGACAGCGGCGCGCGCAACACCGCGCGCACCAGCTGCTCACCGAGTCCGATCAGCGTGGCGTCGTCGACGACGGCGGCGGCTTCGGCGTCGGCGAGGGCATCGACGACGTCTTTGTTCTGCTTGTGCTGATCGAACGCCTCGGCGCAGACGACGCCGAAGCGCGGCACCCGCGCCTTCAACGTCAGCAGCTGGCACAGCCCGCGTCCCTTCATGCCGACGACGCCGACGGGGGGCGGCACTTGTCCAAGCTCACGGGGAAGCAGCACCAGCGCGTTCATCCCCGAGGCATGGCGCAGATGCCGCTACTTGAGGAGGCGGGAGATGACGGCAGCGGTGGCGTCGACGAGGGGAACGACGCGCCCATAGTCAAGGTGCCGCGGCCCGATCACGCCGAGCAGGCC
>JANNAY010000044.1:0-2489 GCA_031384945.1 Deltaproteobacteria bacterium | reverse complement strand
CTGCCATCGCCAACGAAGCCAACGTGCCCATCTGTCACGCGTTGACGCGGTGGAAGCTGCTCGAGCCCAAGGCCCTCGCCAACGCCATCAGCAAGGCAACTGGCCTCGTCGTCGTCGACGTTGACCACGTCGCCGGCGGCGCCGCCGCGTTGATGCAGCGGCAGGCTTGTCACCGCCTGCGCGTGCTGCCGATCAAAGTCGAGGCCGGCGTGCTCACTCTCGGCATGACCGATCCCACCGACGACGACGCCGCCGGGCAGGTCGAGAGCGCGCTGCACCTCAGCGTGCAGCGCGTGCTCGTCGACGATGATGCCCTCGAGCGGGCCTTGCGCCGCGTCTTCGCCAAGCCCGGCGACGAGCTCGCCGCGTCGGCGGCGGCGCCGACAAAGGCGGCGCGGTCGGCCCCGTGGTCGCCGCTGGTGACCAAGACAGAAGAGTCGTCGTCGTCAGAGCGCCCGGACTCGCGCAAGATCATCGTCGGCGAGCAGCAAGAGATGGCGGTGGTGTTGGCCGAGCCGACATCGATGGAGTCGCAGCGCATCGCCGAGATCGGCGGTCCCGAGCTCTTCTTGTTCACGCCGACGGGCACGCCCACGCCGCCGCAGGCCTCGTTCAACAATCCGCCGACGCTGCCGTTGCCGCGGACGTCGTCGTCGTCGTCGTTCCCGGCCAGCTTCGAGCCGGCGTCGTCTGGCGTGTTCTCATCGAACACCATCGAGATGCGCAGCCCCGCCATGCCCGTCGAGGCGACGGTGCAGATGGCGCTGCCGAAGCTGGCCGAGACGGTGCGGGCGGGCAGCCCCGTCGTCACCGACGAAGCGCCGACGCTGCAGAACGATCTGGTCGGCACCATGCGCGTGCTCATCGCCGTCGACGACAAGGCCGCCAGCGACGGCCTCGTCGCCTCGTTCGGACTGCGTTTGCGCGAGCTCGCCGTCGTCTCGTTCGAGAAGGCCGTCGACGAAGTCAGCCGCCGCCGCTTCGACGTCGTCGTCATCGTCGAGCCAAAGAACACCATCCAGGCATCGCAGCAGGTCGCCGCCGTCGCCGCCCGCGCCAAGGCCGGCGTCGTCGTCGTCAGCACCGTCGCCGACTTCGCCCGCTTGCCCGGCGTCTTCGGCATCGTCGACCCGCCCAAGAGACCCGGCGACCTCATCACCACGATCGAAAAGATCCTCGCCGACCGCGCCCGGGGCTGAGCCTGCAGCGACCAGCTCAGGCGAAGGTGGGCACACCGAAGCGCTGCTCGACCCTGCCGAGCAAGAAGCGCCAGAACGCGCCGTCGACGAGGCCGTCTTCGACGAACAAGTGAAAGTTCAAGCGCTGCGTCTCTTGAAACGCTGCTTCTTCGAGAGTGCGCATCATCTGCAATCCCGCGAGGCGGGCCGTCTCGCTCAGCGAGAACTTCTTGGTGATGGCGATGCAGTACTTGAGGTGGCGCTCTTCATCTCTCTCGACCTCCGTGAAGCAGGCGACGGTGTCGAGGTCGCCGACGTCGCTGAACGCCTGCTTCATGCGCTTGAACTGGCGCAGCGCCCGCTCTTCGATGACCTGCAGCATCAAGTAGCTCTGCACCACGCCGTGGCGATCGGTGACCGGGCGGGTGTGGAAGCCGGTGTGGCGGTCGATGCGCGACAGCAAGTCTGTCGACGGCGGCGTCACCAACGGCGCAGCGCCTTGCGCCTGCATGCGCGCGAGAAACATCTGCTCGTGGCGCGCCTCGTCGGCCTGGTGCACGCGCACGAGCTTCGTGACTTCTTCGTCGTCGAGCACGGCGAGGATGTGCTCAAAGATGCCGTGCTCGCCGTCGGTGCCCTCGCTGCGCGCCACCTGCGCAAGGATCGTGGCGCGGCCGCGCGGGGTCGAGACCAGCTGCTTCAAGAACTGCTTCTCGACAACGGTGGCGATGGGACGGGGCAGCGCGACGTTCTTCACCGCTGGCTTCCCTGCTTGTTTCTCGACGTGCTGGAGGGCGGCGGTGGAGGCGGTGGCGGCTTCGGACATCATGGCGGGCTCCTGTTGGCGGACTGACGAAGTGACCGTTTGGGTGTTCTGGTCATTCCCGGGCAAAGAAAAAGGCGCCGACGTCCCGGGTGACGTCGACGCCTGTGGCGACGGCTACGGCTTCTTCGTGTGCTTCAGCGGCTCAGGGCTCTTGAGGCCGCGGAGAATGAGGTCGAACGCGGCGCGGCTGCGGCGGGCGAGGCGGATGGGGTCGCGGTCTTTGCGCACGACGAACATCACGGTCGCGCTGTGCAGGTCGAGCAAGATGCGGGCGACCTCGTCGACGTCGAGGTCTTGGCGAAACAGGCCCTGGTCGACGCCGATCTCGAGGATCTCGACGATGGGCTGGATGCCGATCTTTCTCAGCTCGTCGAGGCGCTCGCGCAGCTCGGGCAGGTCGATGGCGTACTCGCCCATCAACAAGTCACGGACGAGCGGGCGGTCATCCATCGTCGCCAACGACGACAGCGCCATCTCGGTCAGCA
>JANNAY010001609.1:0-2810 GCA_031384945.1 Deltaproteobacteria bacterium | reverse complement strand
AGCTCGGCTGCCATGGCCTTGCCGACGCGGCGCGAGAGGCGGGCGACGCCGCCGAAGCCGGGGATGATGCCGAGGTTGACCTCGACGAGGCCGAGGCGGGCGTTGTCGCTGGCGTAGATGAAGTCGCAGGCGAGGGCGAGCTCGAGGCCGCCGCCGAGGGCGAAGCCGTTGACAGCGGCGATGACCGGCACGTCGAGCAGGCCGATGCGGTCGAAGACGCGTTGGCCTTTGTCGGAGTAGGCGCGGGCTTCTTCGGGTGAGAACGTGTTGAACTCGGTGATGTCGGCGCCCGCGACGAAGGACTTCTCGCCCGCGCCCGTCAAAATGATCGCGCGCAGCGACGACGACGACGCCGCCGCGATCAGTGCCTGCTCGAGCTCGTCGACGGTGGCGCGGTTCAACGCGTTCAACGCGGCAGGGCGGTTCACCGTGATGGTGCGGATGGATCCTTTGTCGTCGACGAGAAGGTTCTGGAAGGTCATGGCGGCGGGCTAGCAGAACCGCCGTCGCGAGGCAGCCCCGGCGAGGGAAAAGCGCTAGAACACCTGCATGGAACGAAGACAGTTTCTCAAACGCGGCGTGTTCGGCGGCGTCCTGCTCGGCGTCGGCAGCGTCTCTGGGTTGGCGCTGTGGCCCGGCGACACGTCGGCGCGTCCGGTGCGGGCGCTGGCGGTGCTCGCGCCGTCTGCGTTCCCGGTGATGGTGGCGGTGGCGTCGCGCGTCTGCCAGGGCACGACGGCCCGGCCCATCGAGATCGCGCACCACGTCGACGATGCGCTGCGCTTCACGTTTCCTGAGGCGCAGAAAGACATGAACGCGGTGCTCGGCCTGCTCGAGAACGCCGTCGGTGGACTGCTGCTGCGCGGGTCGGCCAAGCCCTTCACGCTGCTCGACAGCGCGGCGCAAGACGCGGCGCTCTACCGCTGGCGCGACAGCGACCTCACGGTGTTGCGCGGCGCCTACCACGCGCTGCGCAAGCTCTGCCTCGCCGCCCACTACGCCAACGCCGGCAGCTGGGCCGAGGTCGACTACGGCGGACCGTCGATCCCGAAGCCCGACCCGGCGCCGATCACGGCGACGGGCTCGCTCTACATCGACCCCGCCAAAGCCACGCCCGTCGCAGAAGAGCTTCCCCAATGACCATCAGCGCACTGCCTGCGGGCGTCACCGAAGCACAAACGCTGCAAGACGACGTCGACGCCGCTGTCGACGTCGTCATCATCGGCTCAGGCCCCGGCGGCGCCGTCACGGCGTGGCAGCTGGCGAAAGCCGGCTTGCAGGTCGTCGTCGTCGAAGAGGGCGGCTACTTCACCAAAGAGCGCTTTCGCGGTCGTGAAGACGAGGCCTACCCGTACCTCTACCAAGATGGTGGTCAGCGAACGACCAAAGACCTCGCCATCACCATCATGCAAGGCAAGGCCGTCGGCGGCGGCAGCGTCGTCAACTGGACAACGTGCTTCCGCACCCCCGACGACGTCATCGATCATTGGAAGCTGCACCACGACGTCAAAGGCTTCGATGTCGACACGCTGGCGCCGCACTTTCAAGCGATGGAGCAGCGGCTCGGCGTCAACAAGGTGCCGATCGAGCTGGTGAACAAGAACAACAAGACCCTGTGGGACGGCTGCCAGAAGCTCAACATCAAGATCGACACCGTCAGCCGCAACGTCGTCGGCTGCGCCCAGAGCGGCCACTGCGGCCACGGCTGCCCCATCGACGCCAAGCAATCGATGCTCGTCACGTGCCTGCCCGACGCCATCAAGGCCGGCGCCGCCGTCGTCAGCCGCGCCAAAGTCGACCGCGTCGAATTCGAAGGCAGCCGCGCCGTCCGCGTCGTCGCCCACGCCAACGACGGCTTCGGCTTGTCGCCGACGGGCAAGACCATCTCGCTGCGTCCGAAATTCGTCGTCGTCAGCGGCGGCGCCATCAACTCACCGGCGCTCTTGCTGCGCTCGGGCGCGCCCGACCCCCACGACCGCCTGGGGCGCCGCACGTTCCTGCACCCCGTCGTCGCCAGCGTCTCGCTCTTCGAAGAAAAGATCGAAGGCTGGCGCGGCGCGCCGCAGTCCGTCGCGAGCCACCAGTACGCCCACCGCGGCGACGAGGTCGGCTACTTCCTCGAGGTGGGGCCGGTGCATCCGATGCTCGGATCGCTGACGATGGGCGGCTTCGGCCCCGTGCACAGAGACGGCATGCACGACCTCGCCCACTTCGCCGGGCACCTCGCCATCACCATCGACGGCTTCCACGACGACGTCGAAGGCGGCACCGTCTCCGTCACGTCGTCGGGCGCGCCGGTGCTCGACTACCCGATCGCTGAGCGGCAGTGGCGTGGCTTTCGCGACGGCCAGAAGCTGCTGGCGCAGATCGGCTTCGCCGCCGGCGCCAAGAAGGTGCTCACCGGCCACGACCCCGGCCTCGTCCTCCACTCCGTCGACGACGTCGGCAAGATCGACGACATGCCGTGGGCGCCCTGCAAGGTCGCGCTCTTCTCGGCGCACCAGATGGGTGGATGCGCGATGAGCGACGACCCGAAGAAGGGCGTCGTGCGCAGCGAAGACCTGCGCCACCACCAGATCGACAACCTGCACGTCGTCGACGGCAGCGTGTTTCCGACCTCATTGGGCGTGAACCCGCAGATGAGCATCTACGGCCTCTCGCACCTCATCTCCGAGCGCCTCGCGGCCAAGATGAAGGCCTGACGATCGCGCCCTGTGGCCGTCGCCGGGCCCCTGAAGGCCCCACCCGTGACGTCGTCGAGCGCTCGGCATTCGAAGATGCGTCGTCAATCGCGACTTCCCCCCGGTTTC
>JANNAY010001601.1:0-1535 GCA_031384945.1 Deltaproteobacteria bacterium | reverse complement strand
CGCCTTCTTCGCCTTCGCCTTCGCCTTCGCCTTCTTTGCCTTCTCCCTCGGCGGGGACGGCAGTTGGCAGAAACAACGAGCACCCACCGGCCCCGAGCAACACCAGCGAAAGTGCGGCGGATCTCATGAATTCACCATGTTGTACATCACATCACTTCGCACGACATACTTTGTACCCGCGGTGACCTCGGCGCCCGTGTGCAGCAGCTGGTGGAGAAACAACAGCCCCATGCCCGTCTTCGGCACAATGTCGACGACAGGATCGCCGCCTTCTTCAAAGATGCGCTGCACGGCGCTGGCCGTCGAGGCCATCTGAATGCGGGTCTCGCCGCCGCGGCATCCCTCATTCAAATAGACCATGAAGGTGAGGAAGCTGCGCTCTTTGCCATCAGGTCGTTCGTAGTGTCCGTCGTGGTGCCAGTCGAACTTCTGGCCGGCGGCGTAGCGGTAGAAGCGCAGCCGCTCGTTGAGCGAGACGGCGCGGTGGCCGGCGACGTCGAAGCAGAAGGGCGCCACGCGCGACCACAAGACGTCGGCGCGGCCTTTGTCGTCGACCATGGCGCGGTCGTTGTTGCGGATGTCTTTGCGCATCTTGAAGCCGCTGCCCGTCGTGATCGGGGCGTCTTCGTAGCCGTGGCCGTCGGCAAAGGCGCGCCAGTCGTCGCACTCGGCGGGACTGAGCAGGTCATCGACGACGACGACGCCAGGGGCGAGGGTGCGCGAGGTGGACATGAGTTGGCATAGGCTAGCGCCGTGTTTGCCGTCGCGCTCGTCGTCGCCACCGCCGCAGCGCTCGTGTCACAGAGCGCGGGCCCGACGGGCGATCCGCAAGAGCAGGTGCGCCTCGCTGTCGGGCGCTTCCAGGCCGTCGTCGTCGAAGGCGACGGCGTCGTCGTCACCCGCGGCGACGGCGTCACGACGGCGCCCGCCAAGAAGGCCGCGTTCTCGGTCGGCAAGAGCGGGCTCTTGCTCGACGGCAAGCCCTTCGAGCGCGATCTCGCGGTGGTCAGGGCGCCGCTGTTGACCATCGCCGGCCACGGCTATCGCGGCGTCGTCGAGGTGCGCTATCAAGTGTACGATAAAAAGCCCGAGCTGTTGGTGGTGCACCCCATCGACCTCGAGACCTACGTGACCGGCATCGTGTCGGCGGAACTGCCGCGCGGCTGGCCGCTGGCCGCGTACCAGGCGCAGGCGGTGGCAGCGCGCACCTTCGCGCTGCAACAGAAGATGCGCCGCATCGATTTGCCCTACCACATGGAGTCGACGGTGCTCGATCAAGTGTACGGCGGCGTCGAGCGCGAGCATGCGCTCGCCGAAGAGGCGGCGCGCACGACCCGCGGGCAGGTGTTGGCGTTTCGTCGTCATCTGGCGCAGACGTTTTTTCACGCGTCGTGCGGCGGCAAGACCGAGAGCGCCAAAGAGGGCTGGGGCACGCCCCTCGCGTACCTGCCCGGATCTGCCTGTCACAAATGCGACGACGCCAACCGCTTTCAGTGGACGGTGAAAGTCTCGCGCAAAGACCTCGACAAGGCCTT
>JANNAY010001589.1:0-2226 GCA_031384945.1 Deltaproteobacteria bacterium | reverse complement strand
GCGCGCCGTCCGCCTCGACGAGCGCAGCACATTTCCAGCCGTCGGCGTCGTCGCCTGCGAGGTCGTCGGCCGCGGCAGCGGCGACGTCGTCCGCGTCTCCACGGCGCGTCCGTGGGGCATCGAGACCGTCGACGGCAAATGCGAATTCGACGTCGTCAGCGCCGCCCTCGAAGACGACGAAGCCGACGTCGTCGACGGCAACGCCGACATCGACAGCGACGAAGACCTCGTCGCTGTCTGAACTCGCAGATCGAGCGTTCTGCTTCTCAAGTGCGCGCGACTTCTGCCGATGTCAGGCCGGGGACGCGGGTGAGGCCGGGACACGATCGAGGTGGGCAGATGTTCGGCAAGAGCAACGACGAAGAAGCCATCCAGACGGTGGGCGCGCTGCTGCGCACCCTGGGCACTGTCGACGCCGAGCCGGTCGAGCGGCAGCGCCTCGAAGCCTGGGCGCAGCATGTGGTGCTGCAGACGGCTGCGCCGACGACAGGACTGCGTCCGACGCACGGCCGTCGCGATTGGCCCGGCGTGCGCGCGGCGACCACCGAGATCGTTGAGCGGCGCGCGCAACGCACGCAGCGCGCCGTCGGTGAGCTGCGCGAGACGGTGAGCGCCGTCACGCGCACGTTGGTGCGCGCCATCGCCGAAGACAAAAACGACGACGTCACCGTCAAAGACGAACTCGTGCGCTTGCACGACGCCGTGCAACACGGGGCCGCCGCAGACATCAAGCGCGCCGCCCACGACGCGGTCACCGTGCTCGCGGCGCTGCTCGAAGGACGTGAGAAGCGCCACGCCGCCCGCGAGCAGGCGCTGCACGCTGAGACCCAGCGCTTGAGCACGCGCCTCGAAGACTCACGCAAGCAGGCCGTCGAAGATGCCCTCACAGGATTGGTGAACCGCCGCGGCTTCGACGACGACCTCGCCCGCGCCGTCGAGTCCTGCGCCGTCGTCGGCGACCGCTGCTGCGTCGTCTTGTTCGACCTCGACCACTTCAAGCGCGTCAACGACAGCTGGGGACACGCCGCCGGCGACGCCGTGCTCAAGGCCGTTTCACGTTCGCTGACGTTGTCGTTTCCGCGGCGTGGCGACTGCGTGGCCCGCTTCGGCGGCGAAGAGCTCGTGGTGCTGTTGCGTGGCACCTCGATCACCGACGCCCGACGGCTCGCCGAGCGCAGCCTCGCTTCCATCCGCGCGCTCGAGATCCCCGTCGGCGACCGCCGCATCTGCGTCACCGCCTCGGCCGGCGTCGCTGAGCTCTCTGACGACGACGACGCTGTCTCGTTTTTGCAGCGCGCCGACGCCTGCCTCTACGCCGCCAAGAACGCCGGCCGCGACCGCGTGGTCGGCGACGCTGGCATTCAACGTCCGTCGCAGGGCGTCCCGAGCCCGACGTCGCCCCAGGGCTTGAGGTCGGCGTAGACGGTCTTCGCGCCGTTGAACAAGTCGATCTCGCTGAGCTTCGACGTCGTGGTGCCTTCGACCAGCGTGCCGCCCTCCGGGCCGAGCTTCAGCGTGACGCCGTTGCCGACGGCGATGACGCCGCCGGCGCCGAACGCGGCGTCTTCTTCGACGTCGACGTCGAGGCGCTGCATCTTTTCTTTCTTGCCGATGTACACGCGCAGGTCTTTCAACGGACCGTCGCGCGCTGGCTCACGCAACGCGTCGACGACGAGGTAGCGCAGGGCGTCGTCGCGCCCGAGCATGACGACGATGCGTGAGAAGGGCGGCGCGAAGAACGACGCGGCTGCGGGCGCCGAAGTCGGCGAAAACGTCGTCGTCACTGCGCCGCAGGTGACAGTGACGACGCCATCGCTGTTGCTGTCGATGCTGCGCTCGCCGCCATCGCGAAAGCGCGGGTCCCAAAAGGTGCGCGACCACGCCGCGCCGTTCGACGAGGCGCTCTCGCCGTCGCGCACCTGGAAGAAGCGACCGCCGCGGCCGAAGAACACCGGCCCCTTGCGCGGATCGTCGACGGAGAACGCAAGCAGATGTCCGGCGGCATCGGCGCGCCACGTCAGCTTCGCCGGCGTCGGCAGCTTCTGCTCCGTCCACGGCGTCGTCGGCAGCGTCGTCGGCAGCGTCGTCGGCAGCGTCGACGGCAGCGTCGTCGGCGTCGTCGGCAGCGTCGTCGGCAGCGTCGTCGGCAGCGTCGTCGGCAGCGTCGTCGGCGGCGTCGTCGGCAGCGTCGTCGGCAGCGTCGTCGGCAGCCCTGGCATGACCTCG
>JANNAY010001576.1:0-4029 GCA_031384945.1 Deltaproteobacteria bacterium | reverse complement strand
TGCGACGACGCTCTGCGCGCCCCCGACACACCGATCGCGATCAACGCCTCGGCGGCCTCGGTCGCCGACGACGACGACGCCCGCTGCACCAGCTGCTCGAGCCCGCTCTTGCTGGCCACGCGGCCCAGCGCACGCACGAGGGCCGCTCGCACCGTGCTGTCTTGCTCTTTGATGAGCGTGCTGACGAGCGCGCTCTCGACGACCCCGCGCTGCTCTTCGTGCGCGGGCCGCAGCGGGTCGATCGCGAGGTCGATCTGGCCGGCGGCGAAAGCGGCTTCGGCTCTGACGGCAGCGCTGCCGTCGCCGAGGGCTGTGACGATGCCGTTGACGGCGTCGAGGCGCTCGAGCCGACCGAGGGCGCGCACGGCGCGGGCGCGCAGCTGCTCGTCGTCTGAGCGCAGCGCGGGTGCGAAGTCTTTCGCGGCGGCGCGCGCGCTCTCTTTCTGGTTCACGAAGGCCGCGTCGACGTCGCCGCTGTCGCCACCGCCGCCGCCGACGCCCCCCGTCGTTTGTGACGGACACGCCGCGAGCGACAACAACGACAGAGACAAAAGAGAAAGGCGCAACATCGACGACGTCGATACTGCGCCTTCCTGCCCGTTGTCAGCTGCCTGACCGGGAGCGTCGGCCTCAGGTCACTCGAGGCGGTCGGGGTCGGCGGCGTCGACGGCGGCTTTGAGCACGTCGGGCTTGGCCAGCGCCTCTTGGAGGAGCTTGGCCAGCAACACGAGGTTCGGCCGGTTGCCGACGGCGACGAACATGCCGGCCTCGGAGTCCCAGGCGACCTGATCGGCGAGGTCGGGGCGGCGCAGGCGCAACAAGCTGTCAGCGACGGCCTCCCACGTGTAGCCGCCGCCCTGCAGGCCGCGCTCGGCGAAGAGGGCGACGTCGGGCATCTTGAAGTCGTCGAGGCAGAGCGAGAAGCGTCCTTCGCCGTGGTCAACGAGGCGGCAGGGGGCGACGTCGGCGTCGTCATCGACCTGCAGGATCTCGCCGTCGCCACGCAGGCCGTCGGCCGAGACCTCGGTCATCTGCTCTGACGTCACGGGGTGCGCGGTCGCGCCGTCGCCGTCTTTGTACGCCTTCGCCAACGACGACAGGTCGAGCGACTTCTTCTTCGCCGCTGGCACCGTGTGCTGCTGCGTCGCCTGCGACGTCGTCAACATCAGGTGTGCTGTCGGCGCCGGCGCCTCTTTCTTGGCCGGCTTCTTCATCGCCGCCGCGGGCTTCTTCTTTGCCGCTGGCGCCGCCTTTTTCTTCGCGGCCTTCTTCGCAGGCGACTTCTTCGCAGCCTTCTTCGCCGGTTTCTTCTTCGCCGGCGCGGCCTTCTTCTTCGCGGCCTTCTTGGCCGTCTTCTTCGCGGCCTTCTTGGCCGTCTTCTTCGCGGGGGCTTTCTTCTTCTTCTTCTTGGTCGCCATGTCGGAGCTCTCCCTCAGGTGGTGATCATTCGGCCGCGCGGCGCGCGGCGGGGGAATCGTCATCGTCGTCAGAGGCGTCGTCGTCTTCGCCGAGGGCGGCGCGGGCCACGCGCGGGTCTTCGAGCGGTGCGGTCGCGACGAGAGCGCGCTCGAGGGCGTCAAAGACGTCGCGCACGGCGCCTTCGCCGAGGACGGCGCGCAGCGCCATCAGGTTGCGCTCGCCGTTCTTTCTGTAGCGCTGCACCATGCGCAGGCCCTTCGGCAATGGCACCACGCAAGCCACACGGTGATCGCGGCGGTCGCGCTGCTTCTCGACGAGGCCCTGGCGCGCCAGCTTGTCGACCAACACTGACGTCGTCGATTGGGCGAAGCCGAGGATCTCTTTCAGCTCGGTGACGCTGGCCTGGCCACGCGCCGCGAGAAACGAGAGCGCGTGGTACTGCGTGAGCGTCAGCTCACTCTTCGGTCCACCGCGCGACAGCGGTTTGATCAGGCGGCGCTGCAAAAGCGCGATGCACTGCTCGGCGCGAACGAAGGGCTCACCGTCGACGTGGGGGCTCTGGTCGTCGACGTGCAGCGGCGGCGAGCCAGCGGCGGAGCGCGGGCGGGCGGACGGCGCGGTGCGCACGGCGGACGGGGGGCCGGGTCGGTTGGCACGAGCATCCATTCAGCGCCTCCACCCCAATCGCCCCCCGGCGTCGGGAGGCGGAACAAACCCCGGCCACGGTTTCGTGTCAACGGAACTGTTGTGCGTGTTCTCGCTGCGGCGTCAGATCGTTGACAGCGCGGGGGGGAGCGGCCATCGCTCGTCGTCGAGACAGAGGGCAAAAAGCATGTACGTCATACGCGATGCGCGGCTGGACGACCTGCCGGGGCTGAAGGCCCTTGCCGCGGTGCTCAACACCGTCAACCTGCCCAACGACGAAGCGGCTCTGAAAGAGCTGCTCGACCTCTCGGTGCGCAGCTTCGCCGCGCGGGTGAAGAACCCGCTGCGCCGCGAGTACCTCTTCGTGATGGAAGACACGACGACGCGGCAGCTCGTCGGCACCAGCCAAATCATCGCCCAGCACGGCACGCGCGAAGCGCCGCACATCTACTTCGATGTCCTCGACGAAGAGCGCTACAGCGAGACCATCGATCGCCACTTTCGCCACAAAGTGCTGCGCATCGGCTTCGACCACGACGGGCCCACCGAGATCGGCGGTCTCGTGCTCGACCCGACGCTGCGGCGCGCGCCCGGCAAGCTCGGCAAGCAGCTCTCGTTCGTGCGCTTCGTCTTCATGGCGATGAACCTCGAGCACTTTCGCAAGCGCATCATCGCCGAGCTGCTGCCCCCCCTCGTCGACGGCAACAAGAGCGTGCTGTGGGAGGCGTTGGGTCGTCGCTTCACCGGCCTCGACTACCTCGAGGCCGATCGCATCTCGAAGAACAACAAAGAGTTCATCAAGGGGCTCTTTCCGTCAGGGCTGATCTACGCGTCGTTGCTCGACGACGCCGCCCAGAAGGTCATCGGCGAAGTCGGACCGCAGACCGAAGGCGTGAAAAAGATGCTGACAGCGATCGGCTTCGTGCCGGTCGGCCGCATCGATCCCTTCGACGGCGGTCCCCACTTCGAGGCCAACGCCGACGACGTGTGGCCGCTCAAGAAAACGCGCAGCGGCACCGTGCGCGTCATCGATGTCGCCGCCCTCGACGACGCCCCCGGCGAATCTTGCGAAGGCCTCGTCGCTGCGTCGAAGAAGGCGTCGAAGAAGGCGTCGCAGAAAGAGGCGCCGCTGTCGTTCTTTCGCTGCATGCAGACCCACTTCAAAGAAGTCGGCGGCGTCATCGAGATCCCGCACGACACCGCCGCCGCGCTCGACGTCACCGACGGCGACGACGTGCACGCCCTCGCCATCGCACGCCACACGCGCCTGTAGCGCTCAAGCCTGCGGCTCGGGCACCGACGACGGATCGATCTTGCCCGGCTCGATCGGCGTCGACGGATCGACGGGGCCGACCTCGGGCATCGACCCAGGATCGACCTCGGGCGCTGGCGGCGACGGCATCTCAGGCGCAGGCTCCACCGGCGTCACCTCGGGCGTCGCTGGCAGCGGCTGAATCTCCGGCACCTTCTCGGGCGGTGCCGGCTGCGGCGTCTTCGGCTCAGGCATCGAAGGCTCAGGCGTCGAAGGCTCAGGCGTGTGCGGGTCGGTCATGTCTGCAAGGTGGCAACCGGGCTAGGGTGCGGCATGCGCAATTCGTTGGCGTTTGTCGTCGTCACCACCGCTCTGTCGCTGTGCGCGTCGGCGCCCGCTGTGGCGGCAAAGCTCGCGGTGTTCGCGCCGACCGCGGGTCCGGGGCTGAGCGCCAAAGAAGCGATCGGCGTCGGTGACGCCGTCGCCGCCGCCGCCTCACGCGCCGGCCACGACGTCGTCACGCAGCAGCAGCTCGAGTCGCTCGTGGGCCTCGAGGCAGCGAAGCAGCTGGCGGGCTGCGACGCCGGATCCTGCGCCAGCGAATTGGGCGGCGCCCTCGGCGTCGACGCCGTCGTCAACGTCAGCGTCGGCAGGCTCGGGCAGAGTCTTGTCGTCACCGTCAAGCGCACTGACGTCAAAGGCGGCGCCGGCCA
>JANNAY010001545.1:0-3052 GCA_031384945.1 Deltaproteobacteria bacterium | reverse complement strand
AAGGCGACGACGTGGTTCCGGCTCCGGTGCCTCGCGCGAAGTGACCATCGAACGCTGGTCGCTCGACGACGTCACGGAGATCGATTTCCCTCGGCTTCGGGCCTTCAGGATCGCGCTCACACCGCCGTCAGCAGCTGGCGGATGCGGGTGCGGCCGCGGTGCAGCAGCACGCGTTCGTTGGCGGCGCTGACGCCAGCGACGGCGGCGGCTTCGTCGGCGGAGGCGCCCTCGACGTCGCGCATCGTCACGATCAGGCGCTGCTGCTCGGGCAGCTGCTGCAGCGCCGCGTCGACGCGGGCCCGCAGCTCGCTGAGGCCCGCGCGGTCTTCGGGAGACGGCGGCGTCCATGCCAAACCCTGAGAAGCGCTCGGAGATGCGCGCCAGCGGCCGATGGCGTTGAAGGCGCCCTCGAGGGGGTCTTTGTCATCGTCAGCGGCGAAGGACGACAGCGGCACATCGCGCTGCTGCTTCTCGCGCCGCGTCTTCGCGCGGTTCACCGCGATCTGCGTGATCCAGGTGTCGAGGCGGGCGTCGCCGGTGAACGTCGGCAGCGAACGCAGCACGCGGCGCCAGGTCTCTTGCGCGACGTCTTCGGCGGCGGCGTCGTCGACGACGATGCGGCGGGCGATGGCGACCAGCCGCGGGTGCAGCCGCTTCACCAGCGTCACGTAGGCCGCTTCGTTCTTCGCGAGCAGCGCCTGCACGACTTGCGCATCGTCGGCGTGCATCAAGCGCTGCCGTCTTCGTCGTCGTCGTCACTGTTGTTGTCGTGAAACGCCGCCAGCGCGCGCTGCAACGACGACGGCGGCAGGGGCGCTGCCTTCAACTGCTGCAGCTGCAGGCGCGCCGCGCGAAACTGCGCGACGTAGGCCTGACACTCTTTGCACCACGACAAATGAAACGCGGCCTCTTTCTGCTCGAGCGGCGAGAGGCGGCCGTCTTCGAGGTCAGAGAGCTGCTGCGCCAGGTGCTCGCAGGTCACGATCATGGTGCTCTGACCCCGCGACCGGCAGCGGCGTTACAGCAGATCTGCACGTCGTCACGCCGCAGCTCGGAGCGGAGCTCAGACACCCGGCTTCTCGCCCCACAGCACCTTGTGCAGCTGCAGCTGAAAGCGAACCGGCAGGCGGTCTTCGATGATCTTCTCGGCGAGGCGCTGCGCGGGCATGCCGGGAAACGCGGGCGAAAACAGCAACGTCACGCCCGCCGGAAACGGACGCGTGCGCACGACGTCGACGGCGACGGCGTAGTCGTTGTCGTCGGCGATGACGAACTTCACTTCGTCTTTGCCGGGCTTGAGCAATGGCAGGTTGCTCCACCGGTTGCGCTGCCACTCGCCGCTGGCGGGCAGCTTGACGTCGACGATCAGGTGCGCGCGCGGGTCGAGGCCCTCGATGGTCACAGCACCCGAGGTCTCGACGAGCACCGTGTGTCGAGCGTCGGCGAGCTTCGTCAGCAGCGACGCCGTCGACGTCTGCAGCAGCGGCTCGCCGCCGGTGACCTCGACGACGTGGACGCCGATGGCGGCGACGGCGGCGACGACGTCGTCGACGCTCTTCAGTTCGCCTTTGTGAAACGAGTGCTCGGTGTCGCACCACGTGCAGCGCAGGTGACAGCCAGTGAGGCGCACGAAGGTGCACGGCACGCCGGCCCATGTGCTCTCGCCCTGCACCGACGTGTAGATCTCGTGCACCAGCAATGTGTTCGTCGTCGACGACAACACGCGCAGCGGGTGCACGCGCTCGGCAGCGGTCTCGGCTCGGGCCTTCGCAGACAGCGTCATCGTCGTCGTCGCTAGCGCAGCCACAAGAGGATGGCGATGGCCGCGACGCCGCGGGCGACTTCGCTGGGCCAGCCGTATTTGCTGCCATCGAGCAGCGCGCCGAGCGAGCCGTACGACCACGCGAGCCAGAGCGCGCAGACGAGTGACGCGGCGGCGGTGAGGCCGCCGCCGACGAAGAGGTAGGCGACGCTGGCGCCGAGGACGACGACGAAGCTGACGACGACGTAGCGGGCGACGGCGGCGGGGGCGTTGTCGTCGTGCTTGGCGCGCGGTCCGGTGACCGACGCGCTGGCGATCATGCCCGCGGGCAGCCACTCGGGCGGCGCGAAGATCGACTTGAGGTGGTCGATGAACGTCGTCGACGCGGTGAGCTTCTGTCCGATGTCTTTGAAGGGCTGCCAGGTCGCCAGCAGCGGGTTCCACGTCGTCAGCGGCTTGACCGTGCCGTAGACGGGTTTGTCGTCGACGCTGTCTTCGAGGACGAACGATCCGAACAAGCGATCCCAGATGATGAAGATGCCGGCGTGGTTCTTGTCGAGGTAGCGGCCGTTGCAGCCGTGGTGCACGCGGTGGTGCGACGGCGTGTTCATGATCCATTCGATCGGGCCAAGCTTGCCGATCAACTCGGTGTGGATCCAAAACTGGTACAGCGTATTGATCGACACCATGAGCGCGAACATCTCGTAGGGCACTCCCAACACCGCGAGCGGCAGGTAGAAGAAGCGCGAGAGCAGCGGCTGGATCGGTCCTTGCCGCAGCGCGACGGCGAGGTTGTAGTCTTCTG
This sequence comes from Deltaproteobacteria bacterium, assembly GCA_031384945.1. GTDB lineage: Bacteria > Myxococcota > UBA727 > UBA727 > VGSZ01 > VGSZ01. The sequence continues at coordinate 485 of JANNAY010001545.1, read as the reverse complement.
AGCTGTGGTGCGGCGCGTGCGTGGCCCACGCCAACATGCTGCGGTGGCTGGTGCGGTGAAACCAGTAGTAACAGAGGTCGACGCCGACGAAGGCAACGGCGAACACGATTTTGCTGTCTTTTGGCAGATCAAAGAGACGGTGTTCGTAGGTCTTCAGGTACAGCCAGCTCAACACACCGCCGACGACCACCGCGAACACCGTCTGCAGCGTGCCGAGGGCGAGGCAGGCCATCACGTCGTTGCCGCGAAAGATTCTCTTGCCGCGCGCGAGCCCGGCGACGAGCTCGACGCCCATCAGCAAGAAGAAGAACGGAATCGCGAGGGTGATCAGGTCCACGACGACGGAAGTGTAGCGTCCTCTCCCCGGCGCTTCGCGCTGCGCATTCATCACAACTCGGCAAGCGGCATCGTCGTCGACGAAACGCCCCCCTGGCCCCCCGAAACCGGGGGGAAATGCACACCCGAAGCCAACTGCAACTTCGCGA
>JANNAY010001531.1:0-3156 GCA_031384945.1 Deltaproteobacteria bacterium | reverse complement strand
ACGACCGCGACGACCGCGACCCGGACTGTGCAAGCGCCGGCCGAGACGACGGCCTCCGGCTTCGAAGACGTGATGGGCAAGAAGGCGCCGGCCGCGAAGATGGACGCAGCGGATGCAGCAGATGCGGCAGAGACGACGAAGGGCGCGGAGACGGCTTCGACGACGACGTTTGCGCCGACGACGGCGACGCCGATTTACGTGTTCGCCGGCAAAGGCCTGCCCCCCGATCGCATCGTCTGGGCCGGCCGCGACGACAACGGCGTCTCGCTGGTCGTCGAAGGACACCTCTACAAGGCGACGTTGACGGTCGGCGTCGAAGGCGGCGACCGTGTCAGCACCGCGCCCCGCTACTTCGGCGTCGCGGTCGGCGCCGACGGCAATGAAGCTGAGAGCAAAGTCATCGGCGTCGTCGACGAATCCGACGGCGTGCTGTTCTTGAAGAGCGGCAAGCCGAGCAAGCGCTTGCTGGGCTTCATCGCCGCCCGCGCCGTCGACGTCAAAAGCGCCGGCGCCACGGACACCGGGGCTTCGCGCATGGTCGAAGTCCGCGCCCACCTCGACGCCGTCGCCGACGTGGCCGCCGCCGCGCTCACCGCCCAGCGCGCCGAAGCCGCCAAGGCCGCCCTCGTCGAGGCCGGTATCGACGTCAACCTGCTCAAGGCCGTGGGCCGCGGCGATGAAGAGCCGCTCTTTCCCAATGGCCGCGAGAAAGACCGCAAGAAGAACCGCCGCATCGAGCTCGTCGTCAGCGCCAGCAAACGCGTGGTGCCGCCGCTGCCTGCGCCGCCGTCGTCTGCGTCCGTTGCCGTCGTCAACGTCGCCGGCACCGCCGTCGCCCCCGACGAAAACGGCACATGGAAGACGACCGTAGACGGCCCCGTCGTCGTCGTCGACGTCGCCTTTGCCGACGGATCGAAGCTGCGCCTCGCCCGCGACAGCAAGACGCCGCAGCCGCCGACCGACAGCGAGCGCACCGCGCTGGCGCCGCTGCCGGTGCGCCTCAACGCCACCACGGGCGACTTGATCGTCGACGGCAACGCCGCGCGCGGTCTCGGACTGCTCGATGTGCGGGTGGTGCCGCAGCTCTCCGACAAGGCGATCGGCGTGACGGTTCCCAAAGACATCGAGGTGAAGACCACCACCGTGCGCGTGTTCATGGAGAAAGACGGCGCGCCGCTCGTGACGACCAACGACGACGAGATTGGCGCGAAGCTGACCGACATCGTCAAAGACGGCCGCGTCGATCGCGTCGACTTCGCCGACGACTACAAAGCCGGCGTCGCCTTGCGCTTTCGCGCCATCGTCGAAGACGTCGACGGCAATGTCGGCGTCTCTCCCGACGTTCGTGTCGTTGTCGGCGCTGCTTCTGCGGCGGCGACGACAGCGTCTGCGCCGACCTCGACGACGCTGTCGGATCCCGGTGATGGCACTGGTGCCGCGCCGAGCGACGCCGCAAAGGCCGCCACCATCGCCCTCGCAAAGAGCATCGCGCCGGGATCAAAGGTGCGCATCGACGTCCACACCGACGATCGCGGACCGCGGATGGAGCGGGGACAGCGCACGCAGCAGCTCGCCGAAGCGCTGCAGGCCTTGTTGGTTGCCAACGGCGTCAACGCCGACGACGTCACCGCTCTCGGCAAGGGCAGCGACAGCCCGCTGGTGCCGAACAGCAGCAGCAAGAACAAGAAGAAGAACCGCCGCGCCGAGATCACCGTCGAGCCGCCCGCGGCCGCTGCGACTGCGCCTCTGACGACAGCGCCATCGACGAAGGATGCGGCGCCGGTGCCCATGGTGAAGGTGAACGGCAAAGAGCTCGTGGCCGCTGCCGAGGGCGCCTACGCAGGCGACGTAGCACCCCTCGACAACGGTGAGCTCTCCATCGAGGTGCGCGACGCCAACAACGCGCGCGCGTTTGTGAAGGTGCGCAAGACCGGCGGCGAGATGTTTGCCGGCACGCCCGAGGCGTTCCGCACCGCGCATGCCCAGCCGGTGCCGATGACGCCGACGACGCCAGCGACTCCGGTGAATGCGGATTCCACAACCCCGGTTGTGGATCCTGCTGATGCTGTGCCGCACAAAGACGGACCGCCGCCGTCGTGGTGGCCGACGAAGCAGCAGCTGCCGGCGTCACAGCTGTCGGTGGCGATGCCGCAGGGGTCGCTGTCGACGGACACCATCGTGGTGCGCGGCACCGCCGCCCCCGAGGCGCGCGTGACGATCAATGGCGTCGATGCGCGCGTCGATCCGATCGATGGCAGCTTTGGCGCGCTGGTGAAGCTGCCCGAAGGGCAGAGCGTCGTCGTCGTCGAAGCCACCGACGCCCTCGGCAACAAAGCCCGCGCCAAATCCGACGTCGTCGTCGACACCGACGGCTGGTTCGCCCTGCTGCTCGCCGACACCGCCCTCGGCGGCGACGGCGCACAGCTCGACGAGCGCAACGCCGCGACGTCGCTGACGTTGGGCTCGGCCTTCGTCTACGGCCGCGGCGTCGCCTACGTGAAGGGCAACTTTCACGGACCGTGGTTGTTCTCTGACTACGGCCTCACGCTGCACGTCGACTCACGCAGGTGGAGCGACGATGTCTTCGCCCGCGACGTCTTCGATCCCGACCGCGGCTTTCCCGCCTGGGGCGACTCGTCGCTCGAGGTGCAAGAGGCGAAGAGCGGCATCCCGATTTACCTCGAGCTCCAGGCCGACAACTCGTCGCTGAGCATCGGCAGCGTGCGCACCGATCTGCACAACGGCGAGCTGTTTCGTTACCAGCGCGCCCGCACCGGCGCCCAGCTGAAGTTCGATCGCGGTTGGATGGATCCCGTCGACGTCAGCCAACGCCGCCCTGTCGTCGGAGGGGCCAACGAGACGCCGACGCCCGAGACCGATCCGTGGCGCACGCAGGCGACGACGTTTCTGGCTGGTGGCGGTGGTGAGCGACACGCCCGCGTCGAGCTGATGGGAACGGGCGGCAGCATCTACTTCTTGCGCCACGAGCGCATCGTCGAAGGCAGCGAACGCGTCGCCATCATCGTCAGAGACGGCGTCACCGGCACCGAGATCGCGCGCGAGACCAAGACGCGCAACGTCGACTACACGATTCGCTACGGCGAAGGCCGCATCATCACCAAAGAGCCCATCAGCGCCTTCGCCGACGCGGCCTTC
>JANNAY010001437.1:0-2797 GCA_031384945.1 Deltaproteobacteria bacterium | reverse complement strand
GGTGCCGCCGACCTCGACGATGATCAGGTCGTGTCCGGCGGCGCACGCCCGGATCGCCTCTTTGATCTCGTTGGTGACATGCGGGATCACTTGGACTGTTTTGCCGAGGTAGTCACCGCGACGTTCTTTATCCAACACCCTCGCGTAGATCTGACCCGCCGACACCGAATTCAGCCGCGACAGCGTCGCCTGCGTGAACCGCTCGTAGTGCCCGAGATCGAGGTCGGTCTCTGCGCCGTCGTCGGTCACGAACACTTCGCCGTGTTGAAACGGCGACATCGTGCCGGGGTCGACGTTCAAATACGGATCGAGCTTGAGGATGGTGATGTCGAGCCCTCGGTTCTCGAGCAAGGCACCCAGCGATGACGCTGTGATTCCTTTTCCGAGAGAGCTGACCACGCCGCCGGTAACGAAGATGACCTTGGTTCGTCGAGGAGCCATGGACCCTTGAGGTCTCAGACCGCAATCACCCCGTCAACGTCTCGTTGGTGTTGCGGGCGTCTTCGTCGTCGGCGCCTTCGTCGGCGCCTTCGTCGGCGCCGCCGCCCGCTCCTGCTTCTGCTGCGACTGCTGCAGGGCATCTTTCGCGGCGAAGTCTTGCTCTGACGCCAACGCCGTCGTCACCGCCGACTTCGCCGCCGGCGACGTCAGGTCACCGAGGGCGACGGCGATGAAGTAGCGGATGCCGGCGACCTTTTCGCTCTTCATTGCGCTGATCAGCTTTGCTTCAGCAGCGGCGGTGCCGAAGACACAGAGCGCGTGGGCCGCCGCCTCGCGCACCGCGGCCTCTTTGTCGTCGAGCAGCGCGGCGACGGCGACGCCCTGTTCGTCAGGCTTCAGCATGCGCAGCCCGCCCAGGGCCGCCACACGCTGCGCAGCAGCACGCTTCGTGTCGGCCGCACGCGCCACCAACGTCGGCTCCGCCTTCTGCGCCTTCAAGCCGGCGATGACGGCGGCGCGCAGCTTCTCGTCGCGGGTGTCGAGGCCGGTCAAGAGCGCGTCGACGGCGCGCGTCGACTTCTCTTTCGACAGCTCTTTCGCCTGCGCCAGGCGCGTTTCCATGGGCACGTTGACGTCGCTGAGGTTCACGGTGGACACGTCGAGACTCCCAGAAGAGGGCGCTGCCAAAAGAGACACGCTCCACCCTGTCACGAGGACGAGGTGGAGCGCGAAGGCCCGAAGGCGAGCAAGCATCAGGAAGCCGATCAGTTCGCTGGGCGGTACGAGTTGCCTTTGAAGCCGTCGGCGCGGAACGCCGGGCCCGTGCCGCTGTCGGCGTTCTGGCGATCGAGCCCGCCCTTGATGTCCTGGATCGATTTGCCGCCCATGACGCCGTCGAGCATGCCGAGCACGTCAGCCTTCGACGTCGACCACGGCAGCTCGCGGTTCGAGGCGACGATGTCGAGGTTGCTGGCGTCTTTGTTTTTCGGACGCGAGCGCAGGTCGTCGACGTAGCGGAAGGTGTTGCAGGCGTCGAAGAACATCAGCTGGTACTCGTTCTTCAGCGCGCCCTGCTTGCCGACGTCGTTGGCGCCGAGCTTGTAGTGGCCTTGCTCTGACGGCGCGCCGATGACGTAGTTGCCGGCCGAGCTGTTGGCGTGATCGAAGTCGGGGCCCGAGCCCATGCGACCGTGTCCCGAGTAGAGGATCAGGTCGTCGTTCTTCATGCCGTTGGCGAACTGGCTCTTGGCGTCGGGCGAGTTGCGGTCGACGAGGCGCACCAGCGCCTGCACGTCTTTGCCCTCGTGCTGGAAGGTCTTCGAGTAGTAGCTGCCGTTCTTGTCGATCGTCGAGGGATCGAAGCCCTTTTTGCGCAGCTGGTCGTCGCTGAGGTTCTTGACGTCGAGGGGTGCGAAGCCGCGCTCTTGCAAGCCTTGCAGCATGTCGCGGCGCAGGTTGATGTCGTTGCCTTCTTCGTCGAAGCCGAGGCCAAGCGTCGTCTGCATGACGCCGTCTTTGAACATCTTGCCGTACTCGGGGAACTGCACGTTCGACGCCGCCGGCGCCTTGTCGAGGCGGGCCTGCGTGGTCGCGTCGAGCTCGCCAGTCGGCGGCAGCTTCTGGTCGGTCTGAAACTGCTTCACGGCCTTGGCGGTCTCGTCGCCGAAGCTTGCGTCAGCGCCGTGGCGCGGCAGGTCATAGCCGGCCTTGATGAGCTTCTCTTGCGCTTGTTTGACGTCGGGACCCTTGGCGCCCTTGCTGAGGGTGCTGGGGTCGGCGCCGTAGAGGTCGGGGGCTGACGTCGCCGGAGCGGCCGGCGCAGCAGGAGCAGGCGCGCCGGGGGCCCGCAGGGCGTTGACGAGGCCCTTGGCCTTGGCGTCGCTGATGGTTTGACGGCTGCCGTCGCGGTCGAAGTCGTCGAGCTTCTTGAAGAGGGTGTCGACCTCGTTGCCTTCGATCTTGCCGTCGCGGTTCGCGTCGGCGTCGTCGAGCATCTTCTTGCCGTCGGTGGCGCCTGCCTTGTTCAGGCGGTCCGCCGTGGCCTGGTCGTTGTTGACCGACTTGAACTCTTGCTTGAACTGGCCGCTGGTAATCTTTGACACTTGCTGCCTCCTCGCTCGACCCAAACGTTATCGGTGATCGGGCGGATGCGGTGCTCCCACCTGCACCGACAAGGCGGATCGGCGCATCCCAACGCTCATTCTTCGTCGTCGCCGCCGCGCAGGGCCTCTTTGATGGCCTTGAGCTCAGGGTTGCCGTTGATGATCTGCGACAGGCGCGGGCGCTTCATCTTCAGCAGCGCGGCTGCGCGCGTGACGTTGCCACCCGTCTGCCGAATCGCGTTGGCAATCGCCTC
>JANNAY010001405.1:0-6347 GCA_031384945.1 Deltaproteobacteria bacterium | reverse complement strand
CTCGTCGGCGGACAAGCCGTCGGCATCATGGCGGCGGTCTCGCGCAGCGTCGGCCACCTCGCCGCGCGCATGACCGAGGTGCACGCCGGACGCCTCGACGTGCAAGCGCGGGTCTACGACCTCGACACCTTCGGTCTGCAGGCCAGCGACTTCAACCGCATGGTCGAAGGGCTGCGCCAGCGCGAAGAGCTCAAAGAGACCTTCGGCCGCTACGTCACCCAGCAGGTCGTCGCCGAGATCCTCGCTGGACGCGTTGCCCTCGGCGGCGAGCTCAAGACGGCGACGGTGTTGTTCAGCGACATCCGCGGCTTCACGCGCATGAGCGAGAAGCTGACGCCGCAAGAGGTCGTCGCCTTCTTGAACGAGTACCTCGCCGCCATGGTCGACGTCGTCATCGAGCACGGCGGCGTCTTAGACAAATTCATCGGCGACGCTGTCATGGCCGTCTTCGGCGTCCCTGTCGGCAAAGGCAGCGCCGAAGAAGACGCCTTTGCCGCCGTCGCCTGCGCCGTCGCCATGGGCAAGAAGCTCGACGAGATGAACGCGCGCCGCGCCGAAGCTGGCAAGGCGCCCATCGCCATTGGCATCGGCGTTCACACCGGCGAGCTCGTCGCCGGCAACATCGGCTCGCCGCGCCGCATGCAGTACACGGTCATCGGCGACACGGTGAATGTTGGCTCGCGCCTCGAATCACTCACCAAAGAGCACGCGCGGCGCACGCTGTTGTCCGGCGCCACCGTCGCCCTCGTCAAAGGCAAATTCAACGTCGTCGAAGTCGGCCGCGTTGTCGTCAGAGGCCGCGACGAAACGCTGCAGATCTTTGGGCTCGCCGACGAGCTGCCTCTGGTCGTCAATCCTCACTGAAACGCGACGTGCGCACGGCCTTTGTGCACCACAGCGGAAGGCGCGACGCGTTCGCGCTAGCGTCAGCGCATGGGGAAGATCGATCCGTTTCTGGGCGACGAAGACCTGTTCGCGCAGCTGTGGGACAACAAAGCCAAGGCCGGCGTCGTCGAGGGACGCAAGAACGCCGTGCAGAAATTCTGGGGACCGAAGGGCCTCGACACCGTCACGCAGCAGCTGCCGCCACGGCTGCACCCGCTGTGGTTGCGCCCGGTGACGAGCCAGTGGGTGCCCATGAAGGACGCCGTCGACATCGACGTCGTCATCGTCAACCAGTTTCTCGGCGGCTCGCCCGACGGCTTCTTGCGCGTCACCAACGCCGCCGCCGAAGCCGACCTCAACCTCGTCTATCGCTTCTTGCTGCGCATGAAGGACCCGGCCTTTGTGCTCAAGCGCATCGGCGTCGCCTTCTCGACCAAGATTCAGCGCGGCCGCATCGAGGTGAAAGAGACCGGGCCGCAGGCCATGAGCATCGAGCTGCACGACGTCGTCATGCCGCTCTACGCCTGCGGCATCACCATGGCGGGCTGGGCCGCAAAGGCGGCGCTGCTCACGGGTGCTGCGCGCTGCGAGATCCCCAAGGTCATGTGCCGGCACCGCGGCGACCCGCACTGCTCGTGGGCCGCGAGCTGGAGCTGACGTGACGCGGTCCGCGACCCACACGTGGTCGCGCAGCACACAACTTGGTGACTCCAGCCACCCGGCCCCCGCGAAACCAGCGGAAACGGTCTCGGTCGATCGACCGATAACGTGACCAGGGATGGAGGTTTTCGCACCATGACCACAAACATCGGTTCCACGTCGTCGACGCTCTCGACGCAGGCTTCGTCGTCTCCTTCGTCAGCGCCTTCGACGCCAGCGTTGCAGCCGTCGCCGACCATGAAGCAGGCCATCGAAGACGGCGCCCTCATCAAGCAGGGCCAGCGCGGCGGCTCGGTCGAGCACCTGCAGAACATGTTGGCCGCCCGCGGCTACCCGTGCGGCGCCGACGGCAAGTTCGGAGCGGAGACACGCCGCGCCGTCGAGGCCTTTCAGCGCGACCACGGCTGCGTCGTCGACGGCGTCGTCGGCCCCGAGACCCTCTCGGCCTTCGGCCTCGGCAACGGCGAGCAGGTGCGCCGCAGCGGCGGCATCAAGATGACCGGCGGCGACGCCACCGTGCGCGCGCCCCGCGCTGGCGATGCTCCCTCGGGTGGACTGCGCGCTTCAGACCTGCAGCGCGCCGATCAGGCCCGCCGCGCTGATCAGGCCCGCGCGCCGTCGTCGCCCGCGCCCGCGTCGTCGGTGTCGACGCCCATCGCGCCGGGCACGCCGTCGGATCAGCGCCTGCAGCAGATCCAGAGCCAGACGATGGACCACGCCCGGCAAGACCTCGACGCTGGCGTCAAAGAAGACCCGGCGCTGGGCAACAACCGCAGCCGCCGCATCGACGAATACGCCCGCTCCGGCGGCATGAACGTCGGGCAAGAGTGGTGCGGCCACTTCACCGCCTTTCAGTACACCCAGGGCGCGAAAGACAGTGGATTGAAGTTCTCGGGTCAGATGCGCATGCACTCATATGAGAAGGCTCGCTCGTTTTTCTTGTATCGCAATTACACCGACGCCAGCAAAACCACCGTCGCCAAAGACGAAGCCCGCAAAGCCAAAGACACCGAAGACGGATCCGCCCGCCGCTTCATGACCTTTCAGGGCTCGACGGGCGACCGCTTCGCCAACGGCCAGAAGCTGCCGCACGAGGTCTACACGTCGGCGGCTGACCTGCCGATCCGCGCCGGCGACACCGCCCTCTTCTCTCACGGCCACGTCGGCATGGTCGAGGGCTACAACCCCGCCACCGGCATCTTGACCACCATCGAAGGAAACAACGGCAACAAGGTCGCTCGCAAGACCTACGACCTCAATGACCCCGCGGTTCGCGCCAAATTCGACGGCTTCGGCCGCCCCGCCTCCAACGATTTCACCTGACACGATTCACCAGAGAATTTGCACGACACACAGCAGTGGTGACAGGCGTCAGCCCGACAGCAGCACCCGGCCTGACGCCCGTCCCACCACTGTCGACGGGACGCACAGTCGCGCCCAAGGTGATCGCGGGCCTGACAGCAGGTGACCGGCTGCGGATTTGGCTGCCGCATCCCACGGCGCTGGATCCGGGGAAACGGCATGGCGCGGAACTTGCGCAGGGCAAGGCGTCCTCTGCCCCGTCAGGAGCCCCATGCGCCGTCTGCCCTTCGCCTCTCTGCTCGTGCCCGCACTGCTGCTGTCGACGCTGGCGGTCCCCGTGGCTGCGAGCACGGCGAGCCTGCACCGCTTCAGCGCGCGCACCTTTCAAACGGGGCACCAGCCGGTCGTCGTCGGCGTGCGCGGCGACGTGTTCGCCGTCCGCTTCGAGGCCGTGGCCGACGGCGACGTCGGCCGCTTCGTCGACGAGCTCTTGCAAAAGGTCGATCACCTGAACCGCATCACGGGCACGTGGGTGCTGACCAGCGACGACCTGATCGCGCTGACGCCCGAGCAAGAGCTGACGCCCGCGCAGCTCGCCGCCCTCGCTGACGCCGTCGAAAACGAAGGCGGCCACCTCTGGCCCGCGCTGACGCGCGAGAACACCGGCCGCTACAACCGCGCGTTTTCAGACGACAAGCTCGTCGTCACCACCAAAGAAGGCGAACTCGACGCCGTGTTGGCAAAGATCGGCGCCCACGTCGGCGGCGTCGTCGTCGAGCAGAGCCGCTGGCTGAAGAACACCGCCGTCGTCAGGGTCGGCGCCGCCGCCCACTTCGACGCCGTCAACGCAGCCGCCCTCGTCGCCGCTGCCGGCATCGACGGTGTGGTCTCTGCCGAACCCAACCTCTACCGCGAGCTCGAGCAGCTCTCGACGACGGTGAACGACCCGATCTTTCCGCAGCAGTGGCACTTGATGCGCAACGCGTCGCAGAACGTGCCCGGCGCCGACTCTGAATTCGGCGGCAGCATCCACGCCGACCTCGCCTGGGACGTGACCAAGGGCGACCCCGACGTCGTCGTCGCCGTCTACGACAGCGGCAACGACTGGCAGCACCCCGACCTCGTCGATCATGTGCGGCAAGACTTGATGTTCGATCCGAGCGCCAACGATCTCGATCCGAGCGCCGAGTGCGAGGCGTCGCAAGACGGCATCGATGTGTCGCCGAACTGTCCCGACAGCGCGCCGTTTCGCGAGAGCCACTCGACCGCCGTCGCAGGCGTCATCGCTGCCAGCGGCGACAACAACATCGGCGTCACCGGCGTCTGTCCGCAGTGCATGTTGATGCCCGTGCGCTTGCTCGGCACGCAGACCAACTCATCGCTCGGCATCGCCGAGTCGTTCGTGCGCGGCTGCGACCCCGACAACGACGGCAGCGGCGACGGCGCGTGGATCATCAACAACTCGTGGGGCCCCGGCCTCTCGTTGTTCTTTCCGCTCTCAGAGTCTGAGCGCCAGGCCTTCGACCTGTGCCGCGACGTCGGACGCCACGGCAAGGGCACCGTCATCACCTTTGCGACGGGCAACGAGACGTCGAACGTCAGCGCCGACGCCTACGCCAAGCACCCCTACGTCATCGGCGTGGCCGCCAGCAGCAACCTCGACGACTGGGCGCCGTACTCGAACTTCGGCGAAGAGGTCGACATCGCGGCGCCGTCGCTCGGCGGCATCGTCGCCGAGGACAACTTCGGCATCGTCACCACCGACGTGCGCGGACCCGAGGGCTACAGCATCGACGCCGGCGCCTTTGACGTCGACTACACCACCGACTTCTCAGGCACGTCGGCGGCCTGCCCCGTCGTCAGCGGCCTCGCCGGTTTGATTCTCTCGGCGAACCCTGACCTGTCGGCCGAGCAGGTGCGGCTGATCTTGACGTCGACGGCCGACAAGATCCGCGCCGACAAAGTGCCGTGGGAGCAGTTCTTCGGACAAGACCTCGAAGCCGCCTTTGACTACGACGACGTCGGCCACTCCGTCGCCTTTGGCTACGGCCGCGTGAACGCCGGCCGCGCCGTCGCCCTCGCCGCCGACCCCGTCTTGCTGCAGGCCACCCTCGGCGACGCCGGCGTCCGCTGCGACGACGCCGACGCTGCGGGCGCCCCCTGCGCGTTCTGTTCGCCCGAGGGCGTGTGCTTGAACGCCTGCACCGCGCAGAGCGACTGCGACGACGGCAGCGTCTGCAACGTCGAGCTCGGCGCCTGCGAGCTGCCGCGCGTCGGCCACACCGACTTTCTCGAGCCCTGCAACGCCGACTGCGCGTACTGCGTCGGCACCGTCGACACGCAGTTCGTGCCGACCTCGATCTGCTCGAAGCCGTGCACCACCGATGCGTCGTGTGATCCCCGTTGCGCCGACGGCGATCCCGAATGCACCACCGATGCGTTCGATTGCCGGCCCATCAGCGACGACCCCGCCGGCGCCTCCATCTGCGCCGTCGGCTCACCCGACAGCGGCGGCCCCGCCGACTTCGGCGCCTGCGGCTTCAACCAGGTCATCGGCTTGCCCACGCTGGTGCTCTCTGACGACGGCAAAGAGCTGTGCGGCGAGACCTGCTTCGCCGACGGACCGGGCGCCTGCCCCTGGGGCTTCCACTGCTCGTCGGTGGCTTGCGATTGCACGCGCGAGTCGCAGAACGGCAACTGCCGCGAGCTCACCTGCTTCGAAAGCGAAAACGACGAGCTCGGCGTGCCCCTCTGCGTGCCCGACCCCGGCCACGCCGACGTCTGCAAGTCCGACCTCGACTGCCAGCGCGGCGACTACTGCTTCGTCGCCGACGCCTCTGCCCCTGCCGGCGAGTGCCGCTTCGACGACCGCGCCGGCTGCGACATCTGCGAGGCCTGCACCGACTCGACCGAGTGCGCCGGCCGCGGCACGTGCCTCGGCGCCACCCAGAGCGACCTCGGTGTCTGCACCGTCGCTTGCGACGACGGCGAGGCCTGCCCCAACGGCAGCACCTGCCGCACGGTGAGCGTCGAGTCGTTTGGCGGGCGCCTGCGCCAGTTCCAGGCCTGCCTCGGTGACGGCGGCGACGCGGGCAACTTCGACACCCCGCCGCAAGACGCGTGCGCGGGCTTCACCTGCGACGTGCCGGCGTGCCGTGACGACATCCCGTGCGGCGCTGGCGAGTCCTGCGTCGACGGCGGCTGCGTCGACGATGTCGTCGCTGAAGGCGAAGGCGAAGGCGCAGACGACGAAGGCCTCACCCTCAGCGGCGGCGGCGCCCGCTGCGGCGGCTGCAGCGGCTCCGGCGCCGACGTCGGCGTCAGCGGCCTCGCGTTTGCGCTGCTCGCGTTCGTTCGCCGTCGCCGCTGATCCGCTTCGCGCTTCGCTCTCCCAAGCGCTCATGGTCACATCGCGCGCGGTACGAGGACCATTGGGTTGCCCGCGCCGCAGAGCCCCCAGCACCCCCGCTGCGCGGGGGCGAACCCATCTCCCGCCCTTC
>JANNAY010001298.1:0-2390 GCA_031384945.1 Deltaproteobacteria bacterium | reverse complement strand
CCGACCTCGTCGAGAAAGAGCGAACCGCCGTCGGCGAGCTCGAACAGTCCTTTCTTCTGGGCGTTGGCGCCGGTGAACGCGCCGCGCTCGTGTCCGAACAGCTCGTTCTCGAGCAGGTCGCGGCCCAACGTCGCGCAGTTGACGGCGACGAAGGGCTGCTTGCGACGCAGTCCGTGCTCGTGCAGCGCGCGCGCGATCAGCTCTTTGCCCGTGCCGCTCTCGCCGAGCACGAGCACGCCGGTGTGAAAGCGGGCGACGCGCTCGATCGATCGCATCAAGCGACGCATCGGCGCCGAGGTCCCCAACAACACCGGCTCGACGTTCATCGCCACACTCTGCTGAAACGGCCGCTTATCGGCAAATACAGCCGACAACGGCCGAATCCGCCGATCGCCCTGGGGCTGCAGCGCCCCCGACGTGGTGGCGCGCTTCTTCCTTAAGCGCTGCCCATGAAGAGCCCGTCGACTGTCACCGCGGAGCCGGCGCCGCACGACGCCAACGACGAATCGTCGTCGTGGTCAGAGCCCGCGCCAGACACGCAAATTTCACCGCCGATCGATTGGGTCTCTTTCGAAGAAGATGATGGATACACGTCGTGAAGAATCCCGTTGATTTGATGTTGATGAAATCACTGATGAAGCGTCTGCTCGTCGCGTGGATGCTCGCCGCCGCCGGTTGCAGCGAGCAGATCGTCGAGAGCCAGCGGCCCCTCGGCGGCTCGTGCCTCGGGTGCCACGAAGGCATCACCGACGTGCATCCCTTCTTCGCCCTGGCCTGCGTCGACTGCCACGGCGGCAACGACGCAGTCGACTTGCCCAATCCGCTCAACGTTCGCGACGCCGCGGTGATGCGCAAGAGCCACGTGCTGCCGCTCGACGCCACCATGTGGTGGCCCAACGGCCTCGACGACAACGAAGACGGACGCGTCGACGAACAAGGCGAGTTCTTCGACGGCCGCGCCTTTGCCTCAGAGGGCCCGTTCGCGACGGCGCGCCAGGCGCCCAAGGCGCAGATGGACGCGGAGATGAACCGCGACATCAACTACCTGCGCTTCGTGAACCCGGGCGACCTGCGCGTCGCCGAGGCCAGCTGCGGCAGCAAGAACAAAAATGCCAACACGGCGATGATTTGCCATGCAGAGGTCGTCTACGACATGCGTCGTTCCATGATGACGTTGAACTCAGGTGTGCCGATGGCGACTTATGGCAACGCCCAGCTCTCGGCGGCCCGCGACTTCGGCAGCGCCTTCGCCTCCTCCGCCGCCGGCGTTCGCTTCGATGGCCGAAACCCGCGCGTCGGCCGCGTCGGCTACAGCATCGACTTCGACGCCATCGACGCCGCCTTTGTCGAAGGCGCCGGCGACGACAAACGCAACCTCACCGCCGGCGGCTCCTTCGACGGCGACGCCCTCGCCGCCGCTGCCCGCGGCGACATCGACGAAGAAGACGACCACTTCGAAGCCGTCGCCGGCCCCATCTTCGACGACGGCGAGACCGGCGGCGACGCCCGCTTCGACGCCGGCCGCGGCCTCACGCGCACCGGCCAGCGGCAGAAATTCTACGTCGACGACCTCGACGCGCCCGGCGCCGCCAACAACCGCGCCGTCGAGGTGCTGCAGAACATCTCGAACCGCGCCAACAACAGCGGCTTCAACGACGACTCCGGCGGGCGCGTCTGGCCCGACAAGGTGCACCAACCGGGGCTGCAGCTGCGCCTCGCCAAGATGGTCGGCGAGGTCGACGGCGACCTCAAAGAGAACCGCAACAACGACATCAAGAACCTGTTCGACAACCAGGTGCTGACCAACCCCGTCGACGCGGCGCTGCGCAATTTTCGCGCGTACCACTCGGTGAATTGGTGGGGACCCTCAGACAACTTCGGCTTCGTCGACTTCTTCACGTCACCGAACGCCGAAGACCCACCGCCGGCCGATCCGTCTGACATCGAGCTGCGCAACAAGAACAACCCGTTCGCGCGTGGACGGCCGTCGGGCTGCAGCGCTTGCCACATCGAGTACGGCAAGAACGGCCACAACGAAGAACCCGAAGACCGCACCGTCGCCGACAACGGCCGCCAGGTGTCGACCGATCTGCCCTTCGGCATCCGCCAGGATCTGGGGCAGCACTTCTATGCGAAGCGGCACGCGCTGCAGCGCACCGTGAAGATCGACGCCTGCGGCGCCTGCCACGGCTTCGTCACCCGCGTCGACGTGTCGATGCTCGGCAGCTACGAGCAAGAGACCGACTTCACCAACCTCGAGACCGTCAACACCATCGGCACCTTCGAGTACACGCAGGCGAGCGGCAAAAAGGTCCGCATCTACGACAACCTCGCGCACTACAAAAACGGGCGCCTGTTGAACGACGGCGAAGGCCTCAGCGAAGACCTCA
>JANNAY010001105.1:0-5980 GCA_031384945.1 Deltaproteobacteria bacterium | reverse complement strand
GTCGGCGTCGGCGCCGACGGCGACCTCGTGGTGCTCACGCTCGATGACGACACCGTGCTCGACACCCAGGCGAGCGGGGCGCGCTCGGGCAACATCGGGCAGACGCCCGTGGTGGCCACCGTCGATGGCAACGTCGTCGTCGTCGTCGGGTACGACAGCGCGGGCGACGCCGGCAACGACGACCTCGCCATCGTCGTCTCCCGCTGCGACCTGGCGACGCTGGCGTGCAACCCGACGACATTGTCTGCGCAGCGCAGCACCACGCCCGACGAAAACCCGCCCGGCGACGGCCCGGTCGCCGGCGTCGCGATTGTCGGCGCCAACGTCGTCGTCAGCCGCTTCGCCGGCATCCTCGTCGTCAACGACGTCGGTGGCGTCGTCGACGACGTCACCTTCGCCTTCGGCAACCGCGCCGGCGTCCCCGTCGTCGTTGGCGACTGCGCCTACGTCGCCAACGCCGGCAACGGCACCGACAGCAACCGCGTCATCAGCGTCGACGCCGCCGGCCTCATCGACGAAGCCACCGACGACGCTGGCGACGGCGAAGTCGACGGCCTCGTCGTCGTCGATGGCGGCCTCGTCGGCAGCGGCAAGAGCGGACTGTTCAGCGCGCTCACGCCGGGCCCGAGCTGTACGTTGAGCGGCAACCGCGCGGTGGGTCCGCGCGCCGGCAGCTACGAGTGGGTGGCCGTCACCGCCAGCCCCGAAGGCGTGCTCGCGCTCGACGCCCTCGGACACTTGTGGCTGACCCACGTCGAGCGCCAATAGCGCCGCCCGCCGCCGAACAGCCAACGTCGACGTCGTTCGCTACGCTGTTCGGCATGACCGGTCCCGATCACGCGCATGATCACGATCATGGACATGTCCACGATCACGGCCACGCCCATGACGGCGGACACGGGCACCACGACTTGCGCGCCCTCGGACGTCGGGCGCTGTTGATCGCGCTCGTGTTGAACGGCGCCTTCTTCGTCGTCGAGGCCGTCGTCGGCTGGTGGTCAGGATCGCTGGCGCTGATGAGCGACGCGGTGCACATGCTCACCGACGTCGCCGCGCTCGTCGTCGCCGCCGTCGCGGCCAGCGTGCGCGCCCGCCCCGCCAGCGCGAGCGCCACCTTCGGACACGGCCGCGTCGCCGTGCTCGGCGGTGGACTCAACGCGCTGCTCTCGTTCGCCGCCGCCTTCATCATCGTGCGCGAGGCCATCGAGCGCCTGCAGCACCCGCCGACGGTGCTCGGCTTGCCGGTGCTGGTGACGGCGTCGTTGGGCCTCGTCGTCAACCTCGCCTCTGCCTGGTGGCTGCACGCCTCAGGCGACAAAGGCGTCAACATGCGCGGCGCGCTCATTCACATGATGGGTGACGCCCTCGGATCCGTCGCCGCCATCGTCGCCGGCGTCGTCTTGTTCTTCGGCGGCCCCGTCTACGTCGACGCCGTCGCCAGCATCGTCGTCGCCGCCATCGTCGCCGCCGCCTCGGTGCCGCTGTTGCGCGACGTCGCCAACATCTTGCTCGAGCGGGCGCCGCGCGGCGTCGACAAAGCGCGGCTGGCGGCGCTGTTGCAGAAGCGGGAAGAGATCAAGGGCGTCACGGGTTTTCACGCTTGGTGTCTCGACGATGGCGAGACGGTGGCGAGCTTCGTGTTCGCCACGAACGAAGCAGACCTGCACAAGCTCGCGCACGTCGCCGACGAGGTGCGCGAAGAGATCCAACAGACCTTTGGCATTGTGCACGCGACCATCGAATGGCGACCACTCGACCACGCGCGCGACTGCTGCCATGACGGCCTCAGCCCAGCGCCCAAGCACGACCACGAGCACCACCATGAACCTCCTCGACACCAGCCTGCGGCGTGAGTCCAACTGCCCCGTCCACTTCATCTGGGACGGCAACGGTCTCGGTCGCCCCTTCGTGCGCGCGGGCTTCATGCTCGCGCTCGTGACGGGCGCGTTGATGATGGTCGCGGTGATGAGCCACAGCGACGTCGTCCGTGGCTATGCGGGCGGCTTCGCCGTCGTCGGCGCCGTCTTGTGGGGCGCCGGTCAGGCGTTGACGCGCTTCTCTTTGTTTCGCGCGCGCTGAAGTCCCCGCGCCAACGACGCTCCAACAATCACCTGCGGTGCCTCGTCAACGAGCGGCGCGCCGGTCTGGTGACAGGCCGGCGGCTTCGGTGAGTGAAAGCGCGAGACGATGAACGCGACGGCGCCGGCGATGACGACGCAGACGGCGACGAGGTCGACGACGTTCACATTCATGTTCATGTGAACCCCATCAGCTTGCCGACCTGATAGACGATAAGAGACGCAGTGAACGCCAGCACGGTCATGTAACCGACCTGCAGCGCCGGCCACTTCCAAGAGCGGGTCTCGCGCTTGGTGGCGGCGAGCGTGCTCATGCATTGCATGGCGAGCACGAAGAAGACCAACAGCGAAAGCCCGCTCAATGGTGTATACAGAGGTGAGCCGTCATCGCGCTTGTCTTGCTTCATTGAATCGCGCAGCGAGACTGGATCATCACCCAGGTCGCCGCCGAGGCCGTAGACGATGCCGAGGGTCGAGACGAAGACCTCGCGGGCGGCGAACGAGGCGATGATGCCGATGCCGATCTTCCAATCGAAGCCCAGCGGACGCAGCGCGGGTTCGACGAAGTGGCCGACGCGGCCGGCGGCGCTGCGTTCGACGAGTTTTTCGCCGGCGACGTTGTCGACCGCGGCGAGGGCGGCGTCGCGTTCTTCGCCGTCGGGCATCTGCGCGGTGATCGCGGCTTTCTTCGCCTCGGCTTGCGCGACCACAGCGTCGTCGATGGGAAACTTCAGCAGCGCCCACAGCACGATGGTGATGGCGAGGATGACGGTGCCGGCCTCTTGCAAGAAGGTCTTCACGCGTGACCACACAGCCTTCCAAAGCTGCAAGACCTGCGGCAGTCGGTAGGGCGGCAGCTCCAGCAGCAGCGGCGGCGTCGGCGACTTCAGCAGCGTGCGCTTGAACACCGCGGCCATGCCAATCGCCGCGAACAACGACAGCGAGTACATGGCGACCATGACGACGGCGCCGGCTTCGACGACGCCGAAGAGCTTCGGTACGTCAGAGAACACCGTGGCGATCATCAGCGCGTAGACGGGCAGGCGCGCGCTGCACGACACCAGCGGCGTCACGAGAATGGTGACGAGCCGGTCTTTGTTCGACTCGATGGTGCGCGTCGCCATGATGGCCGGCACCGCGCAGGCGAAGCCCGACAGCATCGGCACAAAGGCGCGGCCGTGCAGGCCCACGCCCTTCATCATGCGGTCGAGCAGAAACGCGGCGCGCGCGAGGTAGCCGGTGTCTTCGAGCACGGCGAGAAAGAAGAACAAGATCGCGATCTGCGGCACGAAGACGACGACGTTGCCGACGCCGGCGATGACGCCTTCGCGCAGCAGCGACGACAGCAGCGGCAGCGATGACGGCAACCAGCCGCCGACGGTGTCGCTGCAGAAGCCGACGACGAATTCGATGCCGTTCATCAGCGGCTCGGCCCACGAGAACAGCGCTTGAAACAGCGTGAGAAACACCCCGATCAACAAGATCGGACCGAGCACCGGATGCAGCGCCACAGCATCGATGCGCCGCGTGAGCGCCGCCGACTTCGGCTCGGTCTTCTGCGTCTTCGTCTTCGCCGTCGACACGACGTCTTTCGACCACGCCGCCGCGCGCGCCCACCGCGCATCGACGATCTCGCCGGCGAGCGCGTGCAGCTTCGCCTTGCGCAAGCCGGCGACGTCGACCGCGGCGAAGGCGGGCACGTTGTCGCAGCCGGCGACGACGGCTTGCACCATCAGCAGACCAAGGCTCTTGTTGGCGCCGAGCCCGATCGCTGCGCCGAGGGCTTTGCCTGCGTCGGCGACGAGGGCGGCGATGTCGTCAGGCACCACCAGCGCCGGGTTCAGTGGCAGCCGGCGCGGTTGCTTCTGCACTTCGTCGCTGAGCAGGTCCTTCAGCGCATCGGCGCCGTGGCGCACGCCGGGGGCTTTGACGACGGGCACGCCCACGCGCGCGGCGAGGGCGTCGACGTCGACGGTGCCGCCGTCTTTCTCGACGGTGTCGGTCATCGTCAACGCGAGCACGAGGGGCAGGGGCAGCTCGCGCAGCTGCGCCACCAGGTGCAGGTTGCGCTCGAGCTGCGTGGCGTCGACGACGACGACGACCACGTCGGGCTTGCGGAGTGCGGGCAGGTCGCCGAGCAGCGCGCGCACGGCCACGGCCTCGTCGTCTGAGCGCGGCAGCAGCGAGTAGGTGCCGGGCACGTCGACGACATCGACGTCGACGCCGTTCACGTTGGCCTTGCCCTCGCGGTGCTCGACGGTGATGCCCGGATAGTTGCCGACCTTCGCCGACAAACCCGTGAGCGCGTTGAACAGCGTCGTCTTGCCGCTGTTGGGGTTGCCGACGAGCAACAAGAGCGGACGCGCGCTCATGTCGCGGGCTCGTCGACGAAGAAGCGGGCGGCGTCGTCGCGCCGCAGACACAGCCGCGTGCCGCGCACCTCAACCTCGAGGGGATCGCCGAGGGGCGCGCGCCGCGTGACGCGCACCTGCACGCCGCGCGAGAGGCCCATCTCGAAGAGGCGCAGCAGCGTGCCGTCGACGCGGCCTTCGATGCCGGTGACCTCGACGACGCTGCCTTCTCTTTCTCCGGCGAGGTTTCTCTTCACTGCACGTCCCTGAAAATGAGAACCATTCTCAAGTTGGTTGTAGGCGACGCCGACATCGACGGCAACCCGGCACGCGCGACGTCAGCCGATCTTGTGACGGCGAAGCATGGCCCGCACCGTGTCGCCGGGATCGCGGGCGTCGCCGCGGCCGACGGTGCCGAGCAAGCGCGCCGCCGCCGCTGGTGAACCGCCGATCTTCATCGCCGCGCGCAGGGCACGCACCTCAAGCTCGTCTTTCGCGCGCTTCAAGTCGAAGGTGCCGGCCGCGACGCGGGCTTCGACGTCGAAGGCGTCGTCGTTCGCGTCGTCGCGCTGCAAGATGCGCTTCGGCAAATCAGAGAGCAGCAGCTCATCACCGCCGCGCTTGTAGACGAGGCTCTCGAACACGACGTTGCGCAGCTCGCGGATGTTGCCCGGCCAGCGGTAGGCCATCAGCGCCGCCAACGCCCGCGGCGCGACGCCAACGACGGCGTCGCGGTCGCCGTGGCCTTCGTCTTCGTCGTAGCGGCGCAAGAGCAGCGCCACCAATGCGGGGATGTCTTCTTGGCGCGCCCGCAGCGGTGGCATCTCGATGCGCACGGTGGCGAGGCGCTCGAACAGATCGGCGCCGAATTCGCCGCGGGCGACGAGCAGCTTCAGGTCGCGGTTGGTCGCCGCCACGATGCGAAAGTCGACGCGCCGCTGCGCGCTCTCGCCCAGGCGCACGACGACGCGGTCTTCGAGCACGCGCAACAGCTTCATCTGCAGCGACAGCGGCGTGTCGTCGATCTCGTCGAGAAAGACGCTGCCGCCGGCGGCTGCGCCGAGCTGGCCGTCGAAGTTCTTCACGGCGCCTGAGAACGCGCCGCGGGCGTAGCCGAAGAGCTCAGCCTCCATCAGCTCGTTGGGAATCGCCGAGCAGTTGATGGGCACGAACGCCTTGTCGCGTCGTCGTGACCACTCGTGAATCAAGTGCGCGGCCACGTCTTTGCCGGTGCCCGTCTCGCCCGTGATCAACACCGGCTGCGCCGTCGACGCTGCTTGCACGAGCTGCTGCAGCAGGCGTTGTCCAGCCTCGCTGTTGGCCACCATCTGATCGTGGCGGGGCACCGGCCGCGGCGGCACCGCGATGGCGTGGACGCGTTTGACGACGACGTCGGCGACGCCTTCTACGTCGGCGCCCTCGATGACGTCGACGCAGCCCGCGACGGCGGCGTCGTTGCAGGCGGCGACCGACGGCGTCTTCTGCGGCAGCCACAGCCACGGCTTGCTGATCGAACGCCGTGCGCCGACGACGACGACGCAGACGGCCTCG
>JANNAY010001287.1:0-4687 GCA_031384945.1 Deltaproteobacteria bacterium | reverse complement strand
AAAGGGGTTCGGCGGCGAGAGGTCGGACTCGAGCGCCGGCGCGCCGCTGTCGGTGCGCGCGCCGCCGCCGGCGACGGTGGTGACGGCGCCGTCGAGCGCGATGCGGCGCAACAGCGAGCGCTCGACGCGCCCCTGCGGCGTCACCACGCTCTCGAGCTCGAGAAAGAACACGGCGCCACCGCCGTCGACGGCGATGCCGGCGATGTCCTCGACCTCGACGGCGCTGCCGTTGCCGGCGACGACGACGATGGTGCCGTCGGTGTTGATGCGCCTGACGGCGCCGCGGTCGTCGGTCTCGAAGCCGACGGTCGCGACGTAGACGCGGCCGGCGCCGTCGGCGGCGACACCGACGACGTTGTCGAGGTGGGCGTCGAGCGCAGGACCGTTGTCGCCCTTCGGCAAGCACGTGGTCAGGCCGCGCGCGGGGTCAAAGGTGCACCGCTGCAGGCCGTTGCCGGCCAGGGTGGTGAGCGTGCCGTCGCGCTCGAGCCGACGCACGCGCGGCACGTTGCGCTCGGCAAAGACGACGCGGCCAGCGCTGTCGAGGGCGAGGCCGCCGGGGTCGACGAGACCGCCGGGCGCCCCCTCGTTCGCCGCCGTCGCGCGCCAGATCATGGGGCGGCAGGCGTCGCAGCCATCGGCGGCGTTGTCGTTGCCGTCGTCGCAGTCTTCGCCGACGTCGACGACGGCGTCGCCGCAGACCTCGACCTTGCCGCAGCCGGCGGCGCAGCCGTCGCCGCCCGCGCGGTTGCCGTCGTCGCAGACCTCGCCGAGCTGCACGATCCCGTCGCCGCAGGTCGGCAAGCGGCAGGAGTTGCTGCAGCCGTCGTCGTCGACGTCATTGCCGTCGTCGCATTCTTCGTCGCCGCCGCTCTCGCCGTCGCCGCAGATCTTGCCGACGTCGGCGGCGTCGACACAGAAGCCCTGGCGCGTCGCGCAGGCCTGCCCGCTCGGACAGTCGACGTCGGCGGCGCAGGTGACGACGAGGGTGTCGGGCAAGCCGAGATCGAAGCAGCCGCCGCCCATGAGCGCGACGACGACCACGACGACGGCGTCAACGGAGCAGCAGACGGGGCGCCTCATCGCACGGACTCCAGCTGCAGGTCGTCGCGGTAGCCCTGCCAGTCGACGAAGACAGCGCTGGCGGCGGTGACGACGGCGAGGCCGGCGCTGACGCCGCCGCCGACGAGGGTGGCGTTGCTCCACTGCGCGGTGTCGCGCTGCAGCGCTTTGAGCTCACTGCCGGGCGCGCTCGGTGCGCTGCGCAGACGATCGAAGTCGCTGAAGGTGCGAAACAAGACCGCGCCGACGACGCCGGTTCCGACGACGCTGGCGCCGGTGAGCGAGACGCCCGACCAGAAGATCCACGGATCGAGCGGCGGCGGGTTCAAGCGCACCGCGAGCTGGGGCGCCACGCCGCGCGCCGCGCCGGGCTTCAACACGAAGTCTGCGAAGAGGGCTTCGACGGCGGGTCCGACGACGCCGAGGAACTCTTCACCGCCCTCATCGGCCAGCCGCTGGTTGATCTGGCCGGCCACCCGGGCCTCGCGTTGGTCGATCCGCTTGATGGTGATGAAGCGCGCGTCGCCCACGGCGGCGATCTCGGCGGTGACGAGCACGTCGACGCCGAGGGCCGCGGCGATCTCGGCGAGGCAGCTCTCGTCGGGGCACCCCGTCGCCTGCTTCTCGGCCTCGAGCTGGATCATCTGCTGCACTTCGTCGAGGCCGACGACGCTGGCGCCCTTCAGCTTGCGCAGCTCGGCGGCGAGGCTCGCGGTGAGCACGACGGCGAGGCGGTCGTCGAGGCCGACCTGCTTCACCTGGTAGACGGCGATGCGCGTGAACAAGCGCGGCTTGGCGGGCGCCTCGGCGACGGCGGCGACGTCGGCGACGTCGTCGACGACGACCGGCAGCTCGCCGACGTACCAGGTCGGCAGGCCCAACGGACGCTCTGCCCGCGCCGCCGTCTTCGGCCGCACGCGCGCGACGGCGTCGCAGACGAGCAGCTCGTCGCCGTCGGGTCCGCTGCACACGCGCTCGTTCTGCACCCACTCTCCGCAGGTGACGCCGTCGTCGGCGACCAACCACGGCGGTTCGCCGGCGGTGACGGTCAGGCCCACGGGCGCGCCGCCGCCGACGCAGATGACGTCGATCGAGCGGCGGTCGTCGATGTCGGCCTGCAGCCGCACGTGTCCCCGCGGCGCGAGCTCGATGCGATCACCGTCGTGCACCAGCGCGTCGCGCGACCCGCACCGCGACCGAATCGCCGCGCGTCCCTGCGCCTCCACCCGCGGCGACGCGATCAGACATGGCTGCTCCACCGGCAGCGACGGCGTCTCTGGCGTCGCCAGCGCGGTGAGCATCACCCAGGCAAGCATCATGACGGCGACCCTCTCAGGGATCGTGCCGGCAGAAAATCGCTTCCGAACGAGCCGTTGCCGACTTCAGCGCTGCGCTGCCGGCAAAAAATTGCCGGTGCCGGCAGCCCGCTGCCGGCTTTCGTCGGCTTGACAGCATCCGGCGCGAAACGAACCATCCACCATGGCCACGACCCCGGCACAGCGGCTCAAGACGGCGAACGCGATGTGGCACAGCGCTCGCCGCCTGAAGATGGCCGTGGTGCGGCAGCAGCATCCTGAGTGGTCCGAAGCCGACGTCAAAGCGCATGTCCGACGACTCTTCCTCCTTGCTCGTTGATCTGTTCGCGCTCTTCACCGAGCGCCTCGAACAAGCACACGTTTCATACGCCGTGACCGGCAGCGTCGCCGGCATGGCGTGGGGAGAGCCGCGCTTCACCAACGACATCGACATCGTCATCGACCTCGACGTTGGCGGGGTCACCGGTTTCTGTGCCGCCTTTCCGATCGAGGATTTCTACTGCCCACCAGATGAGGTCATCGCGGTCGAGCTGCGACGTCGCCAACGCGGCCATTGGAACGTCATCCACCACGACTCGGGGTTCAAAGCCGACTTCTACCCGTGCGGCGACGACGCGCTGCAGAAGTGGGCTGTGCGTGATGCTCGTGACGTCGACGTCGACGGCACACACATCCGCGTCGCGCCGCCGGAGTACGTCATCATCAAGAAGCTCGAGTTCCACCGCGAGGGCGGGTCGCCGAAGCACCTCACCGACATCGCCGGCATGATCGCGCAGCTCGGAAGCGCGCTCGATCGTGGCCTGGTCGAGCGTCATTGCGAGCGCCTCGGCCTGCTGGCGACGTGGCGCTCTCTGTCAGCCTGACTGGCGCGGCAAGTAGAAGACGCGGGCGCAGAAGGCGACGACGACGAGCAACACCGCCATCGCCGCGTACAGCGGGTCTTTGGTCGCCAGCACCAGCGGCACCAGCAGCGCGACGCTGATGACGAGGCGGACCACCTGCAGGCTGCGGCGGCGGATGGCGAACAGCCCCACGAGCTCGATGAGCGCCAAGGGAACGCCGAACTGCACGGAGCGCGCGACGGCGTCGAGGTTCTGCTCGACGACGTGCCACTGCATCCACAAGATCTCGGCGAGGACGAACACCGTCGTCACGGCGAAGACGAGAACGCCGCCGGCTGCGGCGTCTTTGGCGAGCATCGCCAGGCGGTGAAAGTCTTTCACGAAGAGATCGATCAGCGCCTCGAGGGCGGTGTTCAGAATCTCGGCGAAGAAGACGATCGAGACGGCGAAGAGCATGGCGACGCGCGTCGACAAGTCGAGCGGCAGGGCCATGCCCACGATCATCACCAGCAGGCCGCTGACGACGTGCACCTTCATGTTGCGCTGGGTCGCCACCGTGCGCAGCACGCCAGCGATGGCGACCTGAAAGCTGCGCGCGATGCCGCCCTGCGCGAGCCCGCCCGCCACCACCGCCGAAGGCGGGATGGTGTCGAGGGTCGGGCTCTTCAGGTCGACGCGGTCGCTCACCAATCGGCTCAGGGAACGTTGGCGGTGCTGGCGGAGCTGCCGGGGCAGAGCACCCAGTTGCCGGTCTCGGGGTTTCTGCAGAGCGCGCCAGCGCCGATGTCGGCGACGACGGTGGCGCGGGCGTCGACGAGGTCGATGGTCTGGTCGCGCAGCGAGATGCCGCTGAGCGATCCTTCGTAAGAGATGCCGTCGACGAGGACGTCGGCGCCGTCGAAGAGGACGGCGGCGTCGGGGGCGCCGTTCTGGATGAGGTCGTTGCCGGTCAGCGGGATCTTCACCGTGGCGGCGCCGAGGGTGTCGAGCAGCGATTGGTTGGCGACAATCAGATAGCCGTTGACGGGGATCGTGCCGCTCAAGGTGACCGTCTTGTAGGCGGTCTTGTTGCTGCCGTTGATGAGCACGAGGTCGTAGCCCGAGACGTCGAAGGCGGCGTCGGTGCCGTTGAAGATCTCGACGAACTCGAGGCCCTGGTTGTCGCTGCCAGCCTGGTCGTAGTCGATCTCGTTGATGACGAGGCCGAGGGACGCCAGCGCGATGACGTCGACGTCGGCGGCGACGAAGCCGGTGCCGTCGGCGACGGTGACCTGCAGCGATCCGCTGCCGACTGCGTTGGCGGCGGTGAACGTGAAGGTCGCGCTGGTGAGGTTGCCGGCGACGGCGACGGGTGAGGCGACGGTGCCGATGCCGCCGTCGACGACGACGGTCATCGAGGTGCCAGCGACGGGCGTGGGCTTGTCGAAGCTGACCGTGAAGACCTGCGTGCGCGTCTTGACGACAGTG
>JANNAY010001272.1:0-1820 GCA_031384945.1 Deltaproteobacteria bacterium | reverse complement strand
AGGCCGTCGGGCTCGAGGGCGCGCGTCTCGCCGCCGACGAAGGGGGCCCAGGGCGTCAGCGCCGTGCCCGTCGACGTCAACGACCGCGTCGTCGCGAAGGCGGTGCCGGTGCGGGGGCCGGCGGCGGTGAAGTCGCCGACGACGTAGATCATGCCGTCGCCTTCGACGATGTCGTCGATGGTGCCGTTGGTGTCGCCGAAGGGCAGCGCGTTGGCGATCGGCGGCGCCAGCGGACCTTCTTGCAAGATCGTGCCGGCGGTGCAGTCGCCGCTGCAGATGTCGGCGACGACGCGTCCCTGGAACGAGAAGCTGCTGTTGTCGGCGTTCTTGAAGCGCCAGAGCATCGCCTGCGCCGTGGTGTCAGCGCCGATCGGCGGCGGGATGGTGCCGTTCGGCGGCGCGCTGCCGGCGATGCCCGACGGCTCGGGGTGGCGCAGCAGGTTGCCGTAGCGCACGAGGCCGTTGGCGACGGCGAGGGCGCTGCCGTCGTCGGCGACGAGCAGGTTCGGCGTCGCCTTGTCGGAGTTGCACAGCTCGTGTCCGGGCACCGTGATGCTGTTGATCTCGGCGTAGGCGTTGCTGAGCTCGACCGTGAAAAAGTTTCGCACGCTGACGGTGACGTCGAAGCTGTTCGAGCCGGGGGCGCAGCCGTTGGTGACGTTGCCGGGGGCGGTGAAGCCGTTGGCGCGCTCGACGATGAGCTCGATGCCGTCGATGGCGCCGGCCGTGCCGGGTTGCTGGTTCTTGTCTTCGCGGATGCGCGTCAGCGCCTGCTCTTCGCCGGGGACGACGACGTCGAATTCGTTGTCGTCGCTGTCGGTGGCGTGCACAGCTTCGATGACGATGTCGCCGTTGGCGACCGTGCCTTCGAAGTGGAGCAGCACCTGCCCCTCGAGAATTCCTGCTTGTTGCAGGGGCGTGTCGACGCACCCCGCGAGCGTCAGGACCAGTGCCAGGACCAGGGCCCCCGCCCCCCGGTCGCGATTCTTGGGCGACCGCGCATTCAACATGGTGCGAGTAGGCCCATCCCGGTCGGGCTTCGACAACCGCGTCAGCGCGATTGTCCGCTCGCGAACACCGGTCAGCGTCGGCGGCGGCGCACGAGCAGCAGGACGAGCGCCGCGGCCACTGGTGTCGTCGGCGACGAGGCGCAGCCGCCCGAGTGTGCGGTTGTGTGATTTCCCGCGGTCGGTTCCTGCGTGGTGCCTCCTTCGTGTTCTTCGTGTTCTTCGCCGCCAGCGACAACGTCGTCGACGCCATCGCCTTGTTCGCCTTCGCCTTCGCCTTCGCCTTCGCCTTCGCCTTCGCCTTCGCCCTGCGGGGTACAGGCCCCCTCGCTACATTCGCCCTCGCCTTCGCCGACGACGTCGACCTCGCCTTCGCCTTCGCCCTCGCCCTCGCCCTGCGGGGTACAGGCCCCCGCGCTGCATTCGCCCTCGCCTTCGCCGACGACGTCGCCCTCGCCTTCGCCGACGACGTCGACCTCGCCTTCGCCTTCGCCTTCGCCTTCGCCGACGACTTCGCCTTCGCCTTCGCCTTCGCCTTCGCCCTCGGCCACGACGGGGACAAAGGCTGTGAGGCAGTCGTCGTCGTCGGCGTTGCTGAGGCCGTCGTGGTCGGCGTCTTCGTCGGCGTCGCTGACGGAGTCGTCGTCGGAGTCGATGTCGACGGCTTCGGTGGCGCAGCGGGCTTCGGCGGCGTCGTCGAGGCCGTCGCCGTCGCTGTCGACGACGTCGAAGACCAACGGATCGGTGCCCACCTGGATCTCGACGGCGGCGGTGACACCGTCGCCGTCGACGTCGCTGTAGCCGTCGAGCAAG
>JANNAY010001101.1:0-15863 GCA_031384945.1 Deltaproteobacteria bacterium | reverse complement strand
CGCGTTCTTCGCGACCCGCGGGTATCCAGAAGCTGAAGTCAAAGTGCATGCGCTCAAAGACGAGCACGGCAAAGTGCACGTCGTCTTCGTGGTCGTCGAGGGCGAACACTTCGTCATCGACACCGTGCTGTTCGCTGGCGGCGATCCCGCCATCACGCGCGATGTCTTGAAGGTGCTGGCGCACTGCCAGCGCGGCGTCGCTAAAGGCGAAGGCCGCGATGCGCGCAAAGGCGAAGATTGCAAAGGCAACCCCCTCCTCCCTGACGAGATGGACGCCGATGCCCGCCGCGTCGAGGCCGTCTACGCCGCCCACGGCTACCCCTCCGTCGAAGCCGCCGTCGAATTGGGCTTCTCTGACAAGGGACCCCTCGTGCGCGTCTCGGTCTTTCCGCTCGGCAGCACTGGCGAAGAGCGGGCGAACCCCGCGGTGAAGAACGTACGCCCGCTCAGAATGGGCGAAATTTTCGTTGAAGGTAACATCGAAACTCGTCGCGAGGTATTGCTGCGTGAAATGGGCATTGACGACATCGCCCCGGGCAGTCGCCTCGACCCCGAGAAGATCGCGCACGGCGTATCGCGGCTGCGGCGCACCGGCCTCTACTCGCGCGTCGACCTCGAGCTGCTCGTGCCAGATCAAGCCGGACACGAAGACGGCGACGCCGCCCACGTCAGAGTCGCCGTCGAAGAACGGCCGTCGTCGACCGTTGATTTGTCGATGGGCTTCTCGACCCAACAACTTTTCTCTCTGCGACTTGAAGGTAGAAACAAGAACCTTTTTGGCACCATGTTCGACGGTTCGGTCGCGGTCGACATGGGCCTGTTCATCGGCCGCTTCTCGCAGGTGCGCACGCAGATCCGCTGGCCGCGCTTGCTGGGCACCGACCTCTCGCTGTCGTTCACGCCCGTTGCCATCTCGTACAAAGACGAGCCCGCGGGCATTCGTTTGCAGTCGCCGTCGACGTCGGCGGGCCAGAAAGCCGGCCTCGTGTGGGAGCGGCCTGATGACCGCCGCCGTCTGTTCTCCGTCGGGTCATCGGTGGCCCTCGATTGGCGCGCCGCCAACATCCATCCGCTCATCGACGACAAGCTCACCATCGGCGCTGCCATCGAAGGCCGCGGCGACTGGCTCGACGTCAAAGGCCCCTACTTCACGCCGCTGTCAGAAGAGGCCTTTTCGTCGATCGATGGGCTGCTCGACCTGCTCGATCCCAACACGCACACGCCAGTGCCCGTCATCGCGTTCACCCCGCGCATCGCCTACGCCAACATCGACAACCCCTTCGATCCGAAGAACGGCGCCGGCAGCGAGGTCTTCGTGCGCACGGTGCCCTTCGCCCTCGCGCCCTACGTCGTCTTCGGCACCTCGGCCCGCGGCTACATCTCGCTCGCCGACGACAAGATCACGTTCGCCGGTGGGCTGCGGCTGCGCTGGGGCATCGTCGGCGACAGCGGCCGCTGCGTCGACGGCGATCGCTGCGAGTGGGCGCTGATGCAGAACGACCTGCTGCGCCTCGGTGGCGAGCGCACCGTGCGGGGCATCGAAGAGAACACCATCGGCATCGCCACCCAGGCTCTCTACGATCAGTCGCTGGTGCCGACGACGGTGAACGGCGGCGAAGCGGTGCTCGGCACCCGCCCCGGCTTGTTCGGCGCCGTCGCCAACTTCGAGGTCCGCTTCTCGTTGATCCCGCAGCTGTTCATCGGTGAATTGAAACCCGCCGTCTTCGCCGACGTCGGTCTCTCCACCGACGACCTCGACTTCGCCTTCGCCGACGCCAACGCCGTCCTCAACGACAGCCGCTACGCCGTCTCGGTCGGCGCCGGCCTGCGCTACGTGCTGCCGGTCGGACCCCTCGCCGTCGACGTCGCCTATTCGCCCTTTGACGAGGCAGGCGGCAACGTGCCTTTTCGTGTCTAC
This sequence comes from Deltaproteobacteria bacterium, assembly GCA_031384945.1. Taxonomy (GTDB): domain Bacteria; phylum Myxococcota; class UBA727; order UBA727; family VGSZ01; genus VGSZ01. The sequence continues at coordinate 13,945 of JANNAY010001101.1, read as the reverse complement.
GTGCTGTTGGGGTACATCTTCTGACCATGCCCGCTGATGCTGCCGCCGCCGTCTCTCGCCAGCTCTTTCTCGACGTCGAGAAGAGCGTTCTGCAGGTGGTGCGGGGCAACCCCACCGCGGTGCGGCTCTCGCTGGCGGCCATCCTCGCCCGCGGTCACCTGCTGCTCGAAGACGTGCCCGGCGTCGGCAAGACGACGCTGGCGCGTGCCCTGGCGCGCGTGCTCGGTGTGTCGTTCGCGCGCGTGCAGTTCACCGCCGACTTGTTGCCCAGTGACCTCGTCGGCGTGCCGATTCTTGATCCGCGCGAAGGCACGCTGCGCTTCAAGAAGGGCCCGCTTTTCACCAACGTCGTGCTCGCCGACGAGATCAACCGCGCCAGTCCCAAGACTCAGTCAGCGTTGCTCGAAGCGATGGCCGACCGCAGCGTCTCGGTCGACGACGTCACGCACGAGCTGCCGCGGCCGTTTCATGTGCTCGCCACGCAGAACCCGGTCGAGCACCACGGCGCGTATCCGCTGCCCGAGTCGCAGCTCGATCGCTTCATTGCCTGTCTGTCGCTTGGTTACCCGCCAGCCGCCGACGAGCGCGCGTTGATCGTCGAGAACCGCACCAGCGAAGGCGGCCTCGCCGACCTCGTGCCTTTGCTCGACGCCCACGTGCTGGCCGAGGCCCAGGCCGTCGTCGCCAAGGTCGTCTTGAACGACGTCGTCGCCGGCTACTTGTTGGGCGTCGTCGAGGCCACCCGCAAGCACCCCGAGGTAGAGCTGCCGTGCTCGCCCCGCGGATCGCTCGCGTGGGCCTCGTTGGCCCGCGCCCGCGCCTGGCTCGACGGCCGCGCCTTTGTCGTGCCCGACGACGTCAAAGCCACCGCCCACGCCGTGCTTGCCCACCGTTTGGGAATTCGCGGCGCGGTCACGCAATCGCGCAAGCGCGCCAACGCCGTCGTCGACGACGTGCTCGGCAGCATCGCCGTGCCCCGCTGAGGCAGTTGTTAAGGTTGGTGCTCCGATGACGACGACGACGCTCGCCCCCAAGCAGATCGTGGTGCTGACGGGACTGTCGGGCGCCGGCAAGACCACCGCCGCCCGCGCTCTCGAAGACCTCGGCTTCTTCGTCGTCGACAACCTGCCGCCACAGCTGATCGAGCCCTTGATTGCCTTCGCCGATTCCGCCGCTGGCGAAGGCCGCAAGCGCCTGGCCTTCGTCGTCGACGCCCGCGAGGCGACCTTCTTGCGCGACTTCCCAGCGACGTGGACACGGCTGCAAGCGTCGGGTCACCGCTTGTTGCTGCTGTTTCTCGACTGCGCCGACGACGTGCTGGTTCGTCGCTTTCAAGAGACGCGTCGTCGTCATCCGCTCGAAGGCAAGGGCGACGGTGCGGCTTCGCAGCTGCCGGGCGAAACTGGCTTGTTCTCGGCCATCGCCCGCGAGCGCCAGCTGCTCGAAGAGATGAAGAGCCGCGCCGACCACATCATCGATACGAAGGCGCTCTCGGTGCACGAGCTCAAGCGCCTCGTCGTCGAGCGCTTCGGCGACGAGAAGACCGGCCTCACCGTCACCCTCTTGTCGTTCGGCTTCAAGCACGGCCTGCCCGCCGACCTCGACCTCTGCTTCGACGCACGGTTCTTGCCGAACCCCTACTTCGTCGACGCCCTGCGCCCAAAGACTGGCCTCGAGCCTGCCGTCGCTGACTACGTCTTGCAGCAGCCCGACGCCGCGCCGTTTCTCGACAAGCTCTGCGACCTCGTGGCCTTCTTGATTCCCCGCTTCGCGGCTGAAGGAAAGAGCTATGCCACCGTCGCCATCGGCTGCACGGGCGGCAAGCACCGCAGCGTCGCCCTCGTCGAGGCCGCCGTCTTGCGCCTGCGCGCGCAAGGTTTCGACGTGAAGGTCCGCCACCGCGACGTCGAGAAGTAGCTGCGGTAGGGTGCCGGGCATGGGTGAGCTGCGCCGTCCTGTGACCATCGTGAACGAGCTGGGTTTGCACGCCCGCGCGGCGTCGAAGCTCGTGCAGCTGACATCGAAGTACCCCGTCGAGGTTCAGATCGGCCGCGAAGACATGATGGTGAATGCCAAGTCGATCATGGGTGTGTTGATGCTCGCGGCGTCGAAGGGCACCGAGCTCGTGGTCGTCACCGCTGGCGACGACGCCAAGAGCCAAGAAGCCCTCGACGCTGTTGTTGGCCTGATCAACGACCGCTTCGGCGAAGGCAAGTAGCGCAGCTTCACCTCGCCGCGACGATCAGAGCTTGTCGACGGTGAACTTTTGTCCGCCGACGCTCGCGTCGGCCATCAAGCCGGCCTTTGTCTGCGCGAGGATGAGCACGCCGTCGACGTAGGGCGGCTCGCCGCTCACGCCCTGCTCGAGAAACACGGCGTTGGCGCGGGCGCCGAACTCGACCTTGCCTTCGACGAAGCGGTCGTACGCGGCCTTGTTCTGAAAAAAGATGACCTCGCTGTAGCTCTCGCCGCCCGCCCCCAGCCCGATCGAGATCGCTGTCAGCGACGTCTTCGCGATCAGCTTGCCGCCTTTGTAGACGCCACCTTCGGCGTAGGCCCCGCCGATGGCGAACGCGCCGCGCGTGACCGTCGGGTAGAGCGCGTAGCCATATGCGCTGCCGAACAGCTTCTTCGACGCCGGCTGCTTCGTCTTGAACGCGGCGATCGCGTCGGCGACGGCCTTGGCATCGACCTCGAAGGCCACGGCGGGGACCGCGACGAGGGCGGTGATGGCGACGACGGCGGCAGCGACATTGGTGAAGCGCATGAAGAACCTCTGAGCACCGTCTACGCCACTGCCGGTCTCGCGATAACCGCGTCTTCGATGACGCCGCGCACTTGCTGGCGCTCCGACACATCCGTCGACAGCGACGCGCTCGTCTCGGCGCCGTCGTGCCGTTCTTGAAGACGCTGACGGCGACGCCGCGCTGATCCGCTCACCGCGGGCGAATCGGGGTAACGGCCGACGCACCCGCGCGCTGTGAGGGGCGGAGGTTCCCCATGCGCGTGATTCTCGTGCCGCTGCTGCTGTTGTCGACTGCGCTGCCGTCGTCGTGCGCGTTGTTCGGTGGTCCACGCGCGGTGTCTTTGCCAACGATGCCGTCGCGCGACGCGCCGCTCGCTGAACGCGAGGCGTGGTTGCGGCAGCAGAAGCCGCTCGACCACATCGGGTCGCGCGCGCTGGTCTTGCAGAGCGGCGCCCAGGTGAACGACGTGCACGACCTCACCGCCTACGTCGACGCCGACAGCGCCACCGCCCGCGCGGTCAAGGCCGCCGACGATGCCGCCGGGCTGCAAAACACCATCGTGCTCGCGGCGTCGGTCGGGCTCGCCGCGGGGTTCGGCGCGATGTTCGCGAGCCCGCTGCTGCTGCTCGACGACAACGCGCCCACTTTCACCGACGCGTCGCTCGGGTTGCTCGCCGGCGGTACGGTGCTGGCGGTGGTCTCGGCCCTCGGGCTGTCGCTCGCCGAAGAGCAGGCCGTCGAGGTCGAGGTCCAACGCAGCGCAGCCATGATCACGTGGGAGGGAGATACACGTCGCCGTCTCGGTCTCGACGCGACAGGCTCGTTGTCGACAGCGCCAGCGCCGGCGCCGCAAGAGGCAGCGACAGAAGGAGAGCGTGCAGGAGAGTGACGACGACCTGATGAAGCGCGTGGCTGTCGACGACGGCCGCGCCTTTGCCGTGCTCGTCGAGAGGCACGAGGCGAAGCTGCGCCTCTATCTCGCGCGCTTGCTGCCGCGCGACGTCGACGCCGCCGCCGAAGCCAGAGAGCTCGCCCAAGACGTCTTCGTCGACGTCTGGCGCGCCCGCGCCCGCTACGAGCCGCGCGGCTTCTTTCTCGCCTGGCTGCTGCGCATGGCCCGCTCGCGCGCTGTCAGCCGGGGCCGCGCGCTGCAAGTCCGCCGCTTGTTCGCCTGGCAGGCTGAAGCGGCGACGACGTCGTCGACGACGCCGATCGATGGCCTCGAGACGGTGCTCGCGCACGAGCAGGCGGTGAAGCTGCGCGAGGCGTTGGCCACGTTGCCGGCGAAGACGCGTGAGGCCGTCACGCTGCGCTTCACCTACGATCTCGAGCCCAAAGAGATCGCCCTTGTGCTCGGCGTCGACGCCGGCGCTGTCCGCGTGCGCCTGCACCGCGGCCTGCAGCTGTTGCGCGAGCGCGTCGACGTTGCTGAGGTCGTCTCCGGCTGCGCGGACCGCGACGGCAACTCATGCGCGACCCTGACCGCGACGCCGTCGACAGTGCGAGAGCAGGTGCCCGTGTTGGTCAAAGAAGGTGCGCGATGAGCGAGCTCGAGCGGGCGTTGCAGGCGCCGCCGCCGCCAGATGCGACGTTGCTGAGAGACGTCGAGCGGCGCATCGCCGAGGGTCGTCGACGCCGCGGCCCCGTGTTCGCCGTGTTCGCCGTGTTCGCCGTCGTGTTCGCCGTCGTGTTCGCCGTCGTCGTCGCTACCGCCAGCGTCAGGCCGAAGGGCGTGCGCATCGCGCCGCTGTCGTCGGCGCGGGCACGGTTGGCGCTGCTCGGCGTCGACGACAGCGGCGCCTCGCATCCGCTCTTGTCGGGCGACGCGCTCAAGGCCTTCGAAGGCATCGTCCCCGGCGTCATCGTCGTGCGGCCCGATCCGCAGCGCTTCTTGTTGGTGGCGGCGCGCGAAGAAGAGAGCGGCGTCGTCACGTGGTTGTCGCCGCGCGAAGGATGCCCGGCCCGCGGCACGGCGGCCGCACCCGCCGCCGACGTCGCTGTGCCCCGCGGCAGCGGACCCTTCGCCGTGCTGCTCATCGACGCCGACGCCTGCAACGATGTGCGCAAAGCGCAGATCGTGCAGCTTCTGACGCAGCGCGACGACAACGAAGCCGGCGTGATTGACGTCGTCGACCTCGGCGGCGTGCGCTAAACGTCTGGCATGCGTCGTTATTGCGTCGTGGTCGCCGCCGTCCTCTCCCTCGTCCGCTGCGACTGCAGCGAGCCGCCCAACCTGCAGGGTGGCGAAGGCGAGGGCGACACCAATGAAGGCGAAGGCGAAGAAGGCGAAGGCGAAGAAGGCGAAGGCGAAGAAGGCGAAGGCGAAGGCGAAGTCGACTGCATCCGCGTCTTCGTCGGCGACAACGTCGCCGGCACCGTCGCCGCCGCCTTCGTCGCCCGCGTCGACGCCATCCGCGGCGCCCGCGTCGTCGACAGCACCGGCGCGCAGCGCTGCTCGGCGAATTCATTCGCGCTCGTGATCGGCGACCACGCCGAACGCGACGCCGTCATCAGCGACGCCGACGTCGCTGCCGCCGGACCCGAAGGCTACGTGTTGCGCAGCGGCACCGTCGGCGGCTTCGACGCCCTCGTCGTCGACGGCAACGTCGCCGCCGACGACCGCCGCTCGCCGGGGGGCGCTGCCTATGGCGCGTGGGCCCTGCTCGAGCAGCTCGGCTACGGCTTCTTGCACCCGCTGCAGCCCACGGTGCCCACGGCGCTGACGACGCTGCCCACCGTCGACGTCACCACCGGCCCGCGCTGGCCGGTGCGCAACATTCACTTGCACACGATGCATCCGCTCGAGCTCACCGAGCTGTTGAACGGCTGGGGCGAAGGCGACCCCGACGACGTGGCGTCATGGAACGCGATGCGCCCCGAGTGGTCGACCTACCTCGAGTGGATCGTGGCCAACGGCCAGAACGAGGTCGAGTGGGTGTTGCTCGAGGCCACCTCGTGGGCCGACTTCGCGCAGAGCGCTGAGCGCCAGCGCCGCTTGAAGCTGCTGGTCGACGACTGCCATGCCTTTGGCGTGCGCTGCGGCATCGACGTGCCCATCGCGTTGCAACAACAACACACCTTCAGAATGATCCGCGATCAAGGCGACCGGGCCGTCGAGTTTGCCCAGATTCATGAGCGACTTGATTACCTGATGGTGGCGGGATTTGATTTTCTCTCGACCGAGAACGGCTCGACCGAGTTCACCAACCCCGGCGCCGAGAACATGCTCGCCTGGATGAACGAGGTCGCCCGCTACCTTGACGAAGAGCATGACGGCGTGCAGGCCTTGATCAAGATTCACTGTTCGGTCGGGCAGACCGCTGAACCGTTCACCGATGAAAACGGTGATCCTCTCAACTTCAACTTTCTACCGCAAGAGGCCGATTCGCGCCTCGGCATCATGCCGCACACCGTGCAGATGTATTCGCTCACCGATCCGGCGCCGACCTACAACAACGTCGACTTCGGCTACATGCGCGACTTTCTGCACGAGCAGGTCGGCACGCGCGAGGTCGTCTGGCACCCCGAGACCGCCTACTGGGTCTCGGTCGACATCGACGTGCCGCTGTTCTTGCCGCTGTACGCGCAGCGCCGCGTCGCCGACCTGCAGCTGCTCGCCGACGACGAAGACCTCGGACTCATGGGCCGCGGCGTTCACGCCGGCGAGCACATGGACGGCCAGTCGATCTTCAGCAGCGGGTGGGAGTGGGGCTACTGGTTGAACGACGTCGTCGCCGCCCGCGCTGCCTGGGATCCCTTCCACGACCAGGGCACGCCCGAGGCGGCGATGAAAGAGATCCTGGCGCCCCTCGCGCGCGTGCTCGGCAACGCTGGCCCCGACATCGTCGACCAGGTCGCCGACATCGCCGTCTTCGAAGGCGACGTCTTGATCGACGGCAAGGTCGACGGCCGCGACCCCGTCAACGACGACGGCGACCCCAGCGTCGTGCGCAGAAACGGCTTCGCCTACCTCGCCGGCTTCGAAGCCTTTGACGACCTTGCTGACGTCGCCGGCGACTTCGGCGTCAACATCAACGTCACCCAGCCCGCGAAGCTCGGCCTCGTCGAGATGCGCAACCCGCTGCACGAGCAGCCGAGCTACAGCGGCGACCTCGAGTTTCTGCTCGACGAGATGGCCTTCGTCTTCGCCGACGCCGAAGACGAGTGGGTCGGCGTGCTCGTGCCCGCCACGGGTCAGCCGTTGTTCGACGAGCTGAAAGACGCGCTTCACATCACGCGCTTGCGCGCCGACCAGCTCGTCGGCCTCTACGACTACGTCGACAACCGCGGCGCCAACGACCCCGACGGACCCCCCGCCCTCGCCTTTGCCCGCGCGGCCCTCGACGAAGCCCAGACCGTCGTCGCCCGCCGCGAGGCCGCCTACCGCGTGCCGGTGTCGCGCATCGCGGCTTGGCGCGAGAACCCGACCGCATACAATTTTACCTACCTGTGGACGGTGCATTCGCTGTACTTCTGGTGGCGCGATGAGGGCAAGGCCGTCGATGCTCCGGTGAGCCCCTGCTACGAGAACATCATCAACCCGGCCGACATCGCTCTCGGAGAAGGCACCGTCACCGACGTCTTGCAGGCCCTGCGCGACAGCGGCTTCGCCGAAGACCTGACCGAGTGCATTGCAGCACCCGTCGATGAACCCGTCTTTCCACAAGACGATGTGAGATCGCGTCCTTGAGCGACGTTCCCCGGCGCGCCGACGAATTCGACGGCCTCGCCTGGGTCTCTGCTCGAGACGTCGACGATGCCGCGCGCCGTTGGAAGAGCGAGTGCGCTGCGCACCCCGAGGCGGGGAGCGGGCGTCGTGGCCTTCGCATCGCCGTCGCTCACGTCAAAGGTGTCGCCACCGCCGTGGCCGTGCTGGTCGCGTCCGCGGCCGGCGCCGCCTCGCTTGCGCCCGTGCTCTCGGGCTTCGCTGCGGTTGTGGCGTTCGGCCTCGTCATCGTCGGCTTGCCGCTGACATTGCGTTGGCACCGCGCCTTGTGCATCGCCGCCTACAACGACGCACAACGCGCCGTGGCGGAGCGGCCCCGCCTTGGCGGCACAGGCGGTGCGTCGACGCCGGTGGCGCTGCCAACGACGACGACGGCGAAGTAGTCAGCGACGACGGCGGCGCAGGCCCAGCAGCGCGAGCAACGACAACAGCAGCGTCGAAGAAGCAGCAGAAGAAGAAGACGCACACGAAGGCGCAGGCGTCTCTGTCGGCGGCGTCGTCGCAGCAGGCGTCGTCGTCGTCGTCGTCGTCGTCGTCGTCGGCTCTACCGGCGCAGGCAGCGGCGTCGGCAGCGTCGTCGTGGTCGCCTTCACCTTCTTCGCTTGCGTGGTGGTGCCCAGGTACCAATCCGTCGGACGCGAGCGCTCGCCCTCGGGGACGACGAGCGAGCCCACGTAGTCGGCCTTGGCGTAGACCTTGTCGATGGACGACTTCGCGTCCTTCAAATCCTGCTCGCTGATCACGCCGTTGCTGGTCGCCTTGTAGAACTGGACCGTCACACGCACCGGAAAGCGCTCGTCGCGCTCGAGCTTGAGCTTGCCGCCTTCGGTGACCTCGCCGAGGTCTTTGCCGTGGCCGAGCACCGCCTGCTCGACGTCGCTGCGGGCGCGCGTGTCGCTCTCGCCTTCGGCCTTCGCGCTCTTCGGCGCTGCCATGCCGCCGCCGCCTTTGCCGTAGCCGCTGCTGCCGAGGCCGCCGATGCCGCCGGCGTAGTCGTCGGCGTCGCCGGGGTAGCCGTAGCTGCGCTCTCGCACTTTCAGCGGCACCTGGATGAGCAACATCATGTCGGCGCCTTCGTCGAGCGCACCCACGTCGCCCGCTTCGGCGTGGCCAGATTCGATGCGCTCTTTCACGGCAGATTTGCGCTCTGCCGTAAACATCGTCTTCTGACCTTTGTTGTTGAAGAAGATCTGCTGGCCCGAGCCATTGTAAGAGACGTCGCCGCCCGAGTTGGTGATGGCCGCCACCGACGTGCCTTCGCGGGTCACCAGCAGCGTGAGAATGGCCGGGTTCTTCTCATACGATTGATAGTTGAAGATGACGGGGTTGAATTCGACCTTGCCCTGTTTCGCCATCGGTACGAACACATGTTGTGCAGAAACGAGGTAGTGGGTGTCGCGCTTCGCCGACAGGTCGCCGGTGCCCTCGATGCTGTCCGGGTTGGTCACATACTCGCGCAGGTGTTTGAGCACCTCGTCGAGGGGCACGCTGACGACTTGCGCGCCAAGGGTTTGGTTGCCGACCTTCACCCAGAGCTTGTCGGCGGCGATGTCGGCGGTCTTGTCGCTGAAGTTCGGCGCGCGCAGCACCGGCAAGAGGTGCGTGCGAAATGAATCGCCCTCGAGGTTCTCGCGCACCTGCAGCGTGACGTCGCTGATGTTCGGCCCCACCGACGATCCGCCGAAGCGGCCGGTGTCTTCCCAAAGCACGTTCAAGATGTTGAGGCCGAGGCGCGCGGCCCGCGCTTGCAGCCCGTCGTTCTCGGGCATGCGCGTGACGGCGTTGATGGTCGCGCGAAATTCTTTCGCCGCCTGCTTCTGCGCGTCGCGCTCTTTCGCGACAGCGCCGTCTTCGCCGATCACGCCGAAGCCTGCGTTGGCAGCAGCGGGCTTCGGCTTCGCGATCGAGATCGGGGCGACGTCGGCGTGGGCGGCGCCGGCGAGTTGGGCGGCGACGGCAGCGGCGAGGACGATCTTTTTCATGGTGGGGCTCCGAACGGACGACGACGCACGACGATCTCATGACCGCGCCGTGGACCACGAGGTTCCGTGAGCCCTGACACAAGGCCCGCGTGGCCGATCAGAGGTCGCTGCTCCACGGCACATCGCGCCACGCTGGCGGCTGCGCAGAAGCGGGGCAGGGCACGAGGTCGACGGCGAAGTCGACGTCGCCAGCGGCAGCGACAGCGCGCGCTGGATCGAAGCGCTGGTGCACGTGCACGGCATACGCGCCAGCACCGACGTCGAGGACATCGCCGGCCATGTACGGCTCGGGCAGCGTCACGTGTTTGAACTGCGCGACCATCGTCAGGTTCTCGTAGGCGATCGGCAGCAAACGCCCCCGGCTGCTGACGATGCCGCCGCTGCAACGTCGACCAACGACGTCGCCGATGGTGTCGACGACGTCAGCGCGCCGCCACGTCGTGCGCCACATGCCGCTGCTGCCGGTGCCCCACAACAAGAGCGAGCGCGCGGCCATCGCCCGCCGCACATGTGCAGCGAGCTGCTGCAACGACCACTGCGGATCGACGAAGCCGTCGTAGGCGTCGGGGTCGACGACGCCGCAGAAGCCGGAGTCGTCGGCGACGTCGACGTGCCACACCTCAGCCGCCCCGCCGCACTGCGCGCACTTCGCCGCCGAACAGCGCCAGCGCCTTTTGCACGACGGGGTGCGCCTTGGCGTGCGCTTCGAGCTTCGCCTGCAGCTCGCGCTTCAACGTCTCTTCGGCGTCGTGCACCGACGGCGCCCCGGCCTCGCTGCCCTTGCCGACCTTGAGGCTCAGCTTCTTGCCGAAGGCTTTCTCGAGCTTCGCCAAGATCTCAGCGTCGGTGGCGAGGTGCGTCGCGTCGTCGACGGCGTGGGCGGTGGGGAAGCCGACGTCGGCGACGTCGTTCTCGAGCTTCTGCAAACGGCCGAGGCGGAACGTGCCGGCCCGCGCCTGCTGCAGCGATCCCACGAACGCCCGCCAGCGCGGGTCGACGCCGGGCAACTCGAAATCTTTCAGCGGGTCGACGTCGTCGTCTTCTTCTTCGACGACGGGCGCAGCAGCAGCAGCAGCCGCCGCCGCCGAGGGAGCAGCGACAGCAGTGGACACCGGCGCTGCGTCGCGGGCCGCGTCGTCGGTGTCGCCCTCGTCGGCCTCGTCGCTCTCGACGGCAGCAGCGACGGGGGCGGCGTCGGGGACCACGATGTCGGGTTCGTCTTCACCGTCGCTGTTGATCGGAGCGGCCGCGGTGGACGCCGACGCAGAAGCCACCTCAGGACTCCCCCTCCCCACAGCGAGTCCTCGAGCGTCCGTGGGGAGGGGGTCGGGGGGAGAGGTCGGCAACGACGACGCCACGGGGCTCGCAACAGCCGGCGCAGCAGCAACAGGCGCAACGACGGGGACAGCCACGACGGGCGCAGCAACAGCAGGCGCCGCGGCGACAACGGGCAACGTCGCGGGCGCGATGGGAACACTGCGGGCAAAGGCCTGCGTGGCGATGCCCAACGGGGTTGTGGAGCCCGACGCCGCGCGTTCGACGAGCGGAGGAACCGCGAGGCCCTTCGACAAACGCTCGAGACGAACGAGGGCCTCAGAGATCAACAGCGCGTCGCCGATCGGAGGGCGGCGGCACATCTTCAACATGACGAGCTCGAGGGCGAGCCGGGCGTCTTCGGCGTTGGCGACGACGTCGATGCCGTCGAGGGCCATGCCCAACAAGCGCAAGGCGTCTCTGACGTCGACGGCGCGGGCGCGGTCGTCGATGCGGGCGAGGTCGCCCTCAGCGAGGTCGGCATATCCGACGATGCTGCCTGTCGCTTGCGACACCGAGATGTGGCGCAGCTCTTCGGCGATCAACGACAAGAGCTGCTTGAGGTCGAAGCCGCGCAAGAAAGCCTGTTCGATGACGTTCAAGACAGACTTGGCGTCGCCGACAACGACGGCGTCGACAGCCGCGGCGATGGTGCGGCGGTCGATGAGTCCGAGAGCGTCTTCGACCTGGGCGGCAGTGACGGCAACGCCGCCTTCTTCGACGGGCACAGCACCAGCAAAGCTCAAGACCTGATCGGTCAACGACAATGCGTCGCGCATGCCGCCTTCGGCCGCGCGGGCGATGACGTCGAGGCCGGCTTTGTCGATGGACAATTTTTCAGCGGCGAGAACGGCGTTCAACCGTCCAACGATCGTGGGCGTCGGAATGCGGCGGAAGTCGTAGCGCTGGCAGCGCGACAGGATCGTCACAGGGATCTTGTGGGCCTCGGTGGTGGCGAAGATGAACTTCAAGTGCGGCGGCGGCTCTTCGAGGGTCTTCAACAGCGCGTTGAAGGCGCCCGACGAGAGCATGTGCACCTCGTCGATGATGAAGATCTTGAAGCGCGCCATCTGCGGCAGAAAGCGCGCCATCTCTTGCAGATCGCGCACTTGTTCGACGCCGTTGTTGCTGGCGCCGTCGATCTCGACGACGTCGACGGCCTGGCCCTGCTGGATGCTCGTGCACATGCGGCACACGCCACACGGCGTGGCGGTCGGACCTTTTTCGCAGGTCAGGCAGCGGGCGAGGATGCGCGCCAGCGTCGTCTTGCCGACGCCGCGCGATCCCGTGAACAAGAACGCGTGGGCGATGCGGCCGGTGCCGAGCGCGCGGTGCAGCGTCTGCACCACTGCGTCTTGTCCGACGACGTCGTGAAAGGTCTGCGGCCGGTATTTCCGCGCCAGCACCTGGTAGGTCATGCCGGTGTCTTTGTCCGCTTCGTCGTCGTCGTCAAGGCGCGCACGTCGTCGTCATCGCCCGCCGCCTCGCCAGGGCAGAGCGTCGAGAACGCAGAAATACCCGAGAACGAAGCGGGAGAAAGATCGCGGAATCAGTGTCGAATGAAGACGACGATCAGAGCGAGGGCCACACGCCGGCCATGAAGACGCCGAAGAGGATCATCGAGACGAAGCCGCCGCCGCAGGCCACCAGCAACACCTTGCGCACCGACGGGCGTTCACGGGCGAGCTCTTGTTGCCGCGCGATGAGGCCGGCGGCGCCGAAGCCCGTCGGAAACATCGCGACGGTCGCGCCCTGAATGCCGAGGGTCTCGCTCTGCCAGGCCAGCGCACCGGTGGCGCCCCAGGCGATCAACGCGAAGACAAAGGCGGCAAACGGGATGAGAGAGACCGAGCGCCAGGCCGCCGACTCTTTGGCCTCGGGCGGCGAAAAGACGTCGACGGACGCGCTCGGCCCGACGTTGGGCCCGACGCTGCGACCGAGAGGCTTCTGCGGCGTGCTCACGGGGCCATCCGCTTCTGCGCGTCGCACGACGGAGCGTCGGCGAGGGCGCAGCCGCGGGCGTACAGCGTGATCGCCGCGGCGCGGTCATCGGGCTCGCGCAAGATGGCGAGGTTGCGGCAGGCGTTGCCGGAGCCGAGGTCACAGCCCTTCTCGTAGGCGGCGGTGGCGCGGGCGCGGTCGACGACGGTGCCGATGCCGTGGTCGTGGCACCAGCCGAGGTTGGCGCAGCCGAGCTCTTCGCCAGCGTCACAGGCTTTGACATAAGAATTGAACGCCAGAGTCTCGTTTTTCTCTGTGCCGGTGCCGTTCTGGTTCATCCACCCATAGTTGTTGCAGCCGAGGCCGCTGCCCTCGTCGCAGGCGCGTTTGTAGAGGGCGGCGGCAGCGGCAGCGTCTTGCACGCGGCCTTTGCCGTTTTCGTAGGCCCAGCCGAGGTTGGCGCAGCCGAGCTCGGCGCCACCGCTGCACGCCTTTTGGTGCAGCGCCGCAGCCCCCGCGTGATCGCCGCGGCGGCCGAAGTGGATGCCTTCGTTGGTGCAGCCGAGGGCGACCCCGCCGTCGCAGGCGCGCTTGTGCAGGACTTCGGCGCGTTCTTCGTCTTTGGCCACGCCGTCGCCGCGGTCGACGAGGTCGCCGAGGTTGGTGCAGCCCAGCAGCGCGCCGCGGTCGCAGGCTTTCTCGTAGAGGGCCGCCGCCTTCTGCGTGTCGCGCGCGACGCCGCGGCCGGTGCCGTAGAGGTAGCCGAGGTCGACGCAGCCGAGCCCAGCACCCAGGTCGCAGGCCCGCTGGTACAGCGGGATCGCCCGGATGACGTTGGCGGGGGTCTCTTGCCCGTGCTCGTGCCGCCACGCGAGGTCGATGCACGCGTTGGCGTTGCCCTGCTGGCACTGCTGCGCGCACAAGACGGCGTCGGGGCACTGCGGCGCGGCGCTGGCGACGGCGGACGAGACAGCGACGAGGACAAAGGCGAGCATGGTCTGAGGTTACGACCCGCCGCGAAATTCGGCCACCGTCGTCGTGCGTGAGTTCGGCGCGAAGAGGTGCGTTGGCTCGTCGTCGAGTCCGGCGTCGAGTCCGGCGTCGAAGCCTGAGGCGGGCGTGGCGCTGAGCGACCGCCCGGTCCCGATCCTCGCGACGCCCCCAAGGGGATCGGCGGCCTGGTCGATGTCGTGAGGTCGCCGGAGTACGCGACCGCCGTCGGCCTGGTGAAGTTC
>JANNAY010001264.1:0-2169 GCA_031384945.1 Deltaproteobacteria bacterium | reverse complement strand
CCCGCTGCTCGCTCGACGCTGATCGGTGATGCCCTCTCCGCGAAGCGTGAGAGGGTGGCGCGCAGCGCCGGGTGAGGTGTCGCGTGCGCGACGCTGCCGCGAGCTCGCGAGGCTGCTGCTGCCGCTCCGCTGCGTGAGCACGCACGATGCCCTTCGTCACCGTCTTGTTGCCAACATCTCACGTGCACCATTGATCCGCGGAAGATGGGTCGTCCCACAATCCCTTTTGAGGTTGAACTTTGCCCAGCGTCTCGTCGGAGCTTCAGTGCTGAGCGCCGAAAAGAGAGGCATCTTCATCATCGAAGAGGTCGTCCATGTCGCGCGCGCGCAAACATCGACGCCGAAAAACAGGGGTTGCGCTTTGTCCCGCTTCGGGTGAGTCGCCGCGCGAAATGGGGGTCCACATGACAGACACCGACGTCGTCGGCTGGGGAGCTGCGCACGCGCTGAGCGATGCGCCCATGACGGTCTCGCGAGCGATCGCGGTGCGGTTGTTGGAGTTGGGGGTCAAAGACGGCTTCGGCGTGCTCGGCGGCGGGATCGCGCCGTTCGCGGCGGGCGTCGATCAGACCGCGCTGCGCTTTCACAGCTTTCACCACGAAGCCGGCGCCGGCTTCGCCGCCATCGAGGCGCACCACGCGTCGGGGCGTCCGACGCTGGTGGTGGTGACGACGGGCCCCGGCCTCGTGAACGCCATGAACGCCATGCACGCCGCCCGCGTCGACGGCGCCAAGCTGCTGTTGGTCTCGGGGCTGACGAGCGCGCCGCAGCGCGGACGCGGCGCCGTGCAAGAGACGACGACGCAGGCGCTGGCGTCGGACTGGTACCGCGCCGGTCCGCTCTTTCACCTGGCCGCGACGCCCGAGCACGTCGACGAGGTTGCCTGGTTCTTCGGCAAGCTCGCCGCCGGCTTCGCGCGACCCGGCGCGTTCGTCGCGCACCTCGCGCTGCCGCTGGCGCTGCAGACGCAGCTGACGACGCAGCCGCTGCCGGCGACGACGTGGCAGGTGCCGCTGTCGACACCGTCGAAAGCGACGCTCGACGCCGTGCTCGCGCGCCTGCGCGATCCGCAGGCGTTGCTGTGGCTCGGCCACGGCGCCTTGCGCGCGTCACAGGCGTTGCGCGCCTTTGTCGACGCTGCGCGCCTGCCGGTGTTGACGTCGCCACGCGCCAAGGGCGTGCTCGATGACGGCAAGGGTTTTCACGTCGGCATGACGGGCGCTGGCGGCGGCAAGGCGGCCCGCGCGTTTTGCGTCGCGCGCCCGCCGACGCACACGCTGGTGATCGGCAGCCGCTTGAGCGAGGTGACCTCGTTCTTTTCCGCCGACCTCGCCCCGCGCTGCTCGTTCGTGCACGTCGACGTCGACGCCGACGCCTTCGGCGCCGCCTACCCCGGCGTCTCGGGCCTCGGCGTCGTCAGCGACGCCGCCGTCTTCGTCGACGCCCTCGCCTTCCGCGCCGGCGTCACCGGCTTCTACGCCGACCGCGCCGCCGCCTGCGACGGCGTCGCCTTTGCCATCGCCACCGCCCGCGCCGTCGAGCTGACCGGCGAGCTGAAGGCGGCTGCCGTCGACGACGACGCCGGGCAAGACGCCGTCGATCCGCATGCGTTGATGGCCGCGCTGCAAGAGGTCGTCGTCGACCAGAGCGACGCCGTCGTCATGAGCGAGTCGGGCACGTCGTTCACGTGGTGCAACGCGCTGCTGCGCTTCGCCCAGCCCGGGCGCTACCGCACGAGCGCGGCCTGGGGATCGATGGGGCACGCCACCGCTGGCGCCGTCGGCGCTGCCCTCGGCGGCGACCGCGTCGTCGTCGCCGTCGTCGGCGACGGCGCCGCGCTGATGAACAACGAGATCAACACCGACGTGCACTACGGCGCGCGGGTGGTGTCGATCATCCTCAACGACGCGCAGCTCGGCTTGAACGAGCACGGCATGCGCGCGCTCGGCATGCGGCCCGTCGAGACGCAGTTTCCCCGCACCGACTTCGTCGCTTTTGCCAAGAGCCAGGGCGCCGACGGTGTCGCCGTCTCGCGCGCCGACGGGTTGCGGGCCGCGCTGCGAACGGCGCTCTCGGCCGGCAAGCCCTTCGTCGTCGACGTCACCATCGATCGCAGCGTCCCCTCACCGGTGGTCGCCGATCGCATCGCGATGTTGCAGCGGCAGAGCG
>JANNAY010001256.1:0-6580 GCA_031384945.1 Deltaproteobacteria bacterium | reverse complement strand
GGCGATGGTGGCGGTGACGCCGACGAGAAAGCGTCCACCGTCGGGCGTGACGCGGGTGACGGGCGCGGTGATGTCGTAGACGACGTGCAGCTCGCGCGTCGCCGACGACGTGCCCTGGTCGACAGACTTGACGACGTAGACGTTGTCGCCGGGCACGAGATTGACGGTGACCTGCCAGCGCACATCGGGGCTCTCGGCGACGGCGGTGAGATCGTTGATGACCACTGATGAGCCCGCCGGCTTCGTGCCCTTGAGCGTGAGCGAGCCGACGTTGGTGGGCGTGACGACGTCGTCGAGCACCGGCGGCTCGACGCAGCCGCCGATGAGCTCGCCGGTGCAGACGCCATCGTTGCAGGTGTCGGTGGTGCAGGCGTTGCCGTCGTCGCACGATCCTGAACGCGGGCTGTGGGCGCAGCGGTTTCGCACGGCGTCAAAGGCGTCGACGGTGCAGTCGTTGTCGTCGTCGCAGAGCGAGGCGCCGTCGATGCCGGCGCAGACGCCGTCGTCGCACAGCGATCCCGGCGGGCACACGCCGGTGGGATTTTGCGCCGAGCAGCGGGCGCCGACGTCGACGCAGGCGCCTTCGACGCAGAC
Source organism: Deltaproteobacteria bacterium (assembly GCA_031384945.1). Taxonomy (GTDB): domain Bacteria; phylum Myxococcota; class UBA727; order UBA727; family VGSZ01; genus VGSZ01. The sequence continues at coordinate 5,986 of JANNAY010001256.1, read as the reverse complement.
TTCGCCGTCGTCGCACAGGCCGATGGGGTTGTTGGCGGTGCACAGCGCGTCAGGAGCACGACAGACGCCGTCGACGCAGACCTCGGCGCCGATGCAGCCGCATTGGGCGCTGACGGGCACGCAGTCGCCGTCGTCGCAGCCGAGGCCGGCGGCGCACAAGCCCGTCGGGTTCTGATCGCCGCACAAGATCGCGCGCTGCTGGCAGCGGCCGTCGACGCAAGCGCTGTCGGCGTCACAGAAGCCGTTGGGCTCGCCCAGCGAGCAGGGAGCGTCAGAGACGCAGACGCCGTTGTCGCAGCGCAGGTCGCCCGCGCAGACGCCGTCGACGTTGTCTTCGCCGCAGGCGTCGTCGCCATCGACGCAGGCGCCGTCGACGCACGAGTCGCTGGCGCTGGCGCACACGCCCGTCGGGTTCGCCGCCGAGCAAAACAGGTCGTTGGCGAGGCAGGTGCCGTCGCTGCAGCTGAAGCCGTCGCCGCAGGCGGGGTCGCAGTCGACTTCGCCTTCGCCTTCAGCCGCTTCTCCTTCGCCTTCGTCGGGCCGGGGGATGTCTTCGGGCCAGAAGCCGCCCTGCGGGCACCCCGACAACGCGATGACGACGACAGAGAAGATCGAGACGGAAAGAACGCGCATGGTGTGGCCCTCGCGCGCACCAAGAGTGCGCAACGAGGGACAAGTCACACGCGCACCGCAAGGCCAACACGACACGTGTCGGGTCAGGTGCGGGCGTGTGTGTGACGCGTCACGGGCGCGCTACGGAACGGGGAACAGCACCGTGAAGCGCGAGCCGGTGCCGACGACGGACTCGACGAAGATCTCGCCGCGGTGCGCGTCGACGAACGACTTCACGATCGACAAGCCGAGGCCGGTGCCGCCGTATTCGCGGGTCGACGAGTTGTCGACCTGGAAGAAGCGCTCAAACACCTTGTCGAGCTTGTCTTGCGGGATGCCGACGCCGCTGTCTTCGACGACGACGCGCACGAAGCTCTCTTCGCGCAGCTCGAACATCGATGACGTCTTGGCTGCACCCGGACGAGGACCCGTCCATTGGTCGGCGATCATGCGGATGCGCCCGCCGTTGGGCGTGAACTTCACCGCGTTGCCGAGCAGGTTGACGACGATCTGGCCGACCTTGTCGCGGTCGCCCTTGAGGTACGGCAAGCCCGGCGCCATCTCGACGATGAAGGTGATCTGCTTCTTGTTGCACTGCGGGATGATCGACGTCGTCGCGGCCTTCAAGACCGGCTGCGGGTCGAAGTCGGTCACGGTCAACCGCAGGTTGCCGCTCTCGATGCGCGAGAGATCGAGGATCTGCGTGATGAGCCCGAGCAGGCTCTCACCCTTCTCCATGATCGTCTTCACGTACTCGCGCTGCTCTTCGTTCATGCCGCCGGCGAGGCCCTCGAGCAGCATCTCGCTGTAACCGATCACCGACGTCAGCGGCGTGCGCAGCTCGTGGCTGACGGTGGCGAGAAAGTTCGACTTCAGCTTGTCGAGCTCTTGCAGGCGCTCGTTCTGCTCGCCCAGCGTGCGGTTCTTCTCTTGCAGCTCATGATAGCTCGACGTGACGCTTTCAATGTGCATCTGAGACGTGAGAATCTGGCGAAAACTCGTATAAAGAACGACCTCGACGACCTTCTGCATCTGCGCGAGAATTTTGCTGACCAGATCGTCAGGCGCACGACGGACAGACTCGACCAAACGATCGACTTTGCGCCGCTCGACGCGCGACTCAATTTGATAAATTTGCTCTGACGGACCGGGCATCACATGCGGCATGTACGGGCCAAAAATCATGCGACCCATGACATCGCCTTCGTACATGATCGGCACGACGACGTAGCGCAATCCCGAGAAGCAGTCGACGACGCGCGAGACTTCGACGCCGTCGTCGAGGTCAAAGGCGTCGTTCTTCAATCCAGTGACGATCTTCGTGCAGGCCTGGCGCGTGCCGCCGAACTCCCAGAGGTAGCCGCAGAAGGCGCTGTTGCCGACGCGCAGGTCGACGAGCTTGTTGCCCATGCCGTCGAAGACCTTGACGCCGACGCGGTAGAGGTCGGCGAAGCTCTGCATCACCTCGCGAAAGCTCTCGAGCTCGACGAGATCGACCAGGGCGACGCGCTTCTCGAGGATCGATCCATCGACAGCGCGCGGCGCCGACAGCGCCTCGTTGACGGCAGGAATGCCGCCGCTGCCCGACGCAGACTTCGGCGCCGGCAGTCCGTTCGACGGCGTCTGCAGCGGGTCAGGCATGCCGATCGGCGCGGGCACGGATGAGAAGGATGAGCTCGTCATTGGCGCGGCTCGCCTTTCGCCTCGAGGCGGGCCAACAACGCGTTCGCGTGCTCAGGCGCGACGCGCTTGAACACCGCGCGCAGAAACTCTTGCTCTGACAGGCCGAACTTGCCCTCGAAGTCGTAGGCCTTGGTCAGGCTTCTGAAAGTCTGGCGCAGCAGCGCGAAGAGCGTCTCGAGCACGCCGTCGCCGCGGATGGCGATTGCAGTAAACACTGGTTCTTTCGACTGCGCGCGGATTTCTTCAATTTCAGCATCACTGCGCACGTTCGGCAAATCTCGCTTGTTGAACTGCACGACAATCGGGATCGTCTCGGGGTCAAGACCGTTCTGTTTGAAGTTCTCCATCATCGACTTCCAGGCTTCGGTGTTGGCCTTGGCCTCTGACCGCTGAGAGTCGGCAATGAACGCGACACCGTCGGCGCCAGAGAGCACGATGCGCCGGGTCGACTGGTGCATGATCTGCCCAGGCACGGTATACATCTTAATCTTGACCTTGAAGCCTGTCTTTGATTTAAAAAATACCGGCAACAAATCGAAGAAGAGAGTGCGATCGTCAGCGGTGTCGAGCGACATGAGCCGCCCTCTGGATTGTGGGTCCAGCAGCTGATGCACCATCTGCAAATTGGTGGTTTTGCCGGACAACGCAGGGCCGTAGTAGACGACCTTGAGCGTAATTTCTCGCTGCGCGTGATTGAATTGGACCATCTCGGGTCCGACCGTAGCAAAAGCCTCTCGCGGCGGTGCGATTGTCGCTGTCGCCCCAGATCGATGCCGGCAGCGCTTCAGCGCACGACGTCCAGCGCGTCGTTCAGCGCGGCGTTGGCCCCGGCAAAATCACCAGCCGCGGTCTTCGCCTGTGCCTGCGCCAGCAGCGACGCGGCCTTCTTCTCGACGTCACCGGTGGGCTGCTTCTGCTTCACCAGCGTGTTCACGCGCTCCCACTTGCGACGGCAGAAGCCTTTGTCGACGACGACGACGGCGGCCTTGTCGGCAAAGGCGCGGGCGGCGGCGACGGCGGCGCCTGCGTCGCCCTTGGCGGCGGCGGCGTCGACGGCGGCGACGAGGGCGGTGGCGCCGTCGACGTCGGCGACCTCGGCGGCCACCGACCGCAGCAGCGCCTTGCCACCCGTCACCAACGCCCGCGCCTGCGCCACCGTCGGCGCGTCCGACGTCGCTGCTGTCGCAGGCGTCGTCGTCGTCGGAGAAGAAGGAGGCTGCGGCGCGCCGCGCACCTCGGCCGAGATGAAGGTCTTCAAGCGCTCTTCTTGCGCCCGCAGCTGGGCGTCGAGCTCGTCGCGGGTGACGACGTTTTGGTTGCCGACACCGCCGCTGTCGGCGCGCGCCTGCAGCTCGGCCATCTGCTGGGCCAGCGACGCCCGCTGCTCCGCCGTCGTCGCCGTGGACAGCGACTTGCGCACGGCCTCGATGTCGATGCGCGCCTGGTTGAGCTGGGCGCGATCGCCCTGCACGCCCTTCTGCAGCTCGCGCAGCTGGGTCGCGTCTTCGCGGGCGCGGGCGCCGTCAGTGTCGACCACGATGGTGACGGGGGCGCGGACCGGTCCGTCATCGCAGGCGACGATTGACAGCACGGCGACGATGAGTGCTATCCAGCTCTTGGTCTTCACCTTCGCGGGTGTAGCTCAGTTGGTAGAGCACGAGCTTCCCAAGCTTGAGGTCGCGGGTTCGAACCCCGTCGCCCGCTCCAACGATGAAGACCCTTGGCCCTGATCGCTCGCTTCCTTCCCATCTGGGAAACGGAAGCCCTTTCACGTTTCACCAGCACCGCGGTGTGCAGATGACGACCCCGCATTCCGAATTGCCCTCCGTCAGCCGGAGGATGCGGCGTTTCCCTACATGTCCGACCTGACCTAAGTGTTCAAGATCACATTGACATCCGGGTCGGGGAGATCCGCCATCTGACCGATGCGTCAGGCGATCCGTGATTGCGAACGGGTGTGTGTCGCGCCGATACTCGCCCACCTTTCACAGGGGCCAAACGAACATGAATCTCGGCCGCATCGCGTTCACCGTGTCCGCCATCAGCTTCACCCTCGCGGGTTGCGACTGCGGCCTCGAGCCCATCGGCCGCCTCGCCCCGATCATCGCGATCGGCGACCCCTTCGACCAGAACTTCTCTGTGTGCGCCAGCGCCCCTCTCGAGAAGAACAAAGACGACTTCTTTCGCGACTGCGCCTTTGACTTCGGCGACGTCGACGTCGGCCGCGCCCGCGTGTTCTCGTTCACGATCCGCAATCCCTCGGGCGTGAAGCTCAGCGTGCGGTCAATCAAGACCACCGACGGCAGCGATCCCGCCTTCACCGTCGACGGCGCCATCCCCACCAGCGTCGACCCCGGCGTCGGCGGCGGCGTCGGCAGCCTCGGCACCGTCGTCAGCGTGAAGTTTCAGCCCACCGTCGAGGGCGCCGTCACCGGCCAGCTGATCATCGAGAGCGACGGCGAAAACCTCGACGAAAACGGCGACGGCAAAATCGGCGCCGACGAGCAAGTCGTCATCGACCTCACCGCCAACGGCCTCTCGCGCTGCAAGCCGAAGATCGAAGTCGCCCCGGCCGCCTGCAACTTCGGCGAGGTCGGCGTCGGCGCCACCGCCTTCTGCGATCTCTCGATCAACAACACGGGCGCCTGCGAGCTGCTCATCGACGACGTCGACTTCACCGACGACACGCCGTTTCCGACTGTCTTTGGTCCCCAGGGCAACTTCATCGTGCCGACCACGGTGCCCGCTGGCGTCGGCATCAGCCTGCGCCTCTACGCGCGCCCGCAGAACACCGACCTGACGACGGGCACGCTGATCATCCACAGCCTCGACCCTGAGACGCCCGAGGTCTCGGTGCCGCTGACGGTGCAGGGCGCCAACGCGCCGACGTGCGTCGCCCGCGTGTCGAAGGTCAACGGCGTCAACATCGATCCCAGCGCGGCCACGCCGGCCATCGAGCCCCTCGACGAGGTCGAGTTCAGCAGCGACCAATCGCAGTCGGCCATCGTCGGTGGCGCCATCACCGCGTCGGCCTGGCGCATCGTCAGCGCGCCGCCCGAGTCGTCGGCCGGGCTGACGAATCCCAACGGACAAACCACGCGCTTTCAGTTCAGCTCGGCCAGCGGCAACGTCAACGCCGTCGACGTCGCCGGCACCTTCACCCTCGGCCTCATCGTGACCGACGACCGCGACGCGGTGTCGACCGAGTGCCTGGTGACCATCAACTCGGTGCCGCGCGAAGGCCTCGCCGTTCAGCTCTCGTGGGACCGCCCCGACAACGACATCGACCTGCACCTCACGCGCACGGGCACGTGGTGCGGCCTCGACGACTGCTACTTCGGCGGCACGAACCGCAACTGGGGCGGCGGCAACCGCAATCCCAGCCTCGACATCGACGACCTCGAAGGCTTCGGCCCCGAGAACATCGCCATCGAGGCCCCGGCCGACGGCGACTACACGGTGGGCGTTGGCATGTACACGCACGACTCCGACGCCACCGTCACGGTGAAGATCTTCGTCGGCGGCGCCCTCGAATTCGAAGGCTTTCAGCTGCTGCGCAACGGCGACAGCTGGGTGCCCGCCCGCGTCGAAATCCGCGGCGGCATCTCGACCATCGTCACCGTCAACGGCAACTCGGTCTCCGGCGGCTGCTGGGGCGGCGCCAACTGAGACGATGAAGATCGTCGTCACC
>JANNAY010001251.1:0-2905 GCA_031384945.1 Deltaproteobacteria bacterium | reverse complement strand
AGCATCTCGTCGGCCTCATCGAGGACGATGACGTCGATGGCCGAGAGGTCGAGGGCCTTGCGCTCGACGTGGTCGACGAGGCGGCCCGGAGTGCCGACGACGATGTGCACGCCCGCCGACAGCGCGCGGCGCTCGCGGTTGGCGTCGGTGCCGCCGACGCAGCAGACGACGCGGGCCTTGAGCGGCGCGTACAGCCACGAGAGCTCTTTCTCGACCTGCTGGGCCAGCTCTCGCGTCGGTGCGATGACGAGCATGCGCGGCTGTCCGCGCTCTTTGGCGGGCTTGAGCGGCTGGTTGCCCTCGACGAGCGTCGACGACGCCGCCAGGCCAAAGGCCACCGTCTTGCCCGAGCCGGTGCGCGACGACACCAGCAAGTCGCGCTTGGCGACCGCCGGATCAAGCACGGCCTTCTGCACGTCGGTGGGACGCGCGTAGCCCTTGGTCTTCAAGGCGCTGCGCAAGGTCATCGGCAGCGCAAAGTCGTCGAAGCCGGGGCCTGCGTCTTCTTCGACGACGACGGCGGGGGCGACGATTTCTTCTTTTTCGACGACGGGGTCGCCGTCGGGTTCGGTGACGTCCATGACGGGTGCGCCTTCGCCAGATGCTTCGAATTCTTCGGGGAGGTCAGAGTCCACGGGCCACCGCATCAAGAACGAACGAGGTGACGTCGTCGGTCTTGGCCTTTCCGCCCATGTCGGGCGTCTTCGGACCGTGTTTGACGGCGTGGCGCACGGCCTCGTCGATGAGGCGGGCTTCGTCGGGCGCGTCGAGAAAATCGAGCATCAACGACGCCGTCGAGAACGCCGCCAGCGGGTTGGCGACGCCCTTGCCGGCGATGTCGGGGGCGCTGCCGTGCACCGGCTCGAACAGCCCAATCTTGCCGGGGTGAACGTTGGCCGACGCAGCGAGCCCGAGGCCGCCCATCAACGCAGCGCCGAGGTCGGTGAGGATGTCGCCGAAGAGGTTGTTGCCGACGACGACGTCGAAGCGCTCGGGCTTGCGCACGAATTCCATGGCGGCGACGTCGACGAAGAGGTGGTCGCCTTCGATGTCTGTGTATTCTTTTTTCAAGGTCTCGAAGGTGCGTTTCCACAATCCACCGCCGAAGCGGACGGCGTTGTGTTTATCTGTCATCGTCACTTTTTTGCGGCCGGTCTTTCTTGCGTACTCAAAGGCATAGCGCAGAATGCGCTCGACGCCTTTGCGTGTGTTGATGCTGATGTCTTGGGCGACCTCGTCGGGGCTGCCCTCTTTGAAGACGCCGCCGAGCGAGACGTACATGTCTTCGGTGTTCTCACGAAAGCAGACAAAGTTGATCTCTTTTTCACCCTTGCCCTTGAGGGGCGAGAGCGCTTCATCCATGCAACGAATCGGGCGCATGTTGGCGTAGAGGTCGAGCCCCTGTCGCATGCCGAGCAGAATCTCGCGGCCGTGGGCCATGTCGGGCACGCGGGGGTCGCCGAGGGCGCCGAAGGTGATGGCGTCGAAGTTGGCGGCGAGGTCTTCGAGGGCGCCTTTGGGCAGGCCGACTTTTTCTTTCAACCAGCGCTCGGCGCCCCAGTCGAATTCTTTGAGCTCGAGGCCCAGCTTGCGCTTGGCGTCGACGAGGCCGAGCAGCTTCTTCTGCTCGGCGAGGACTTCGATGCCGATGCCATCTCCGGGAACCACTGCGATGCGACGTCGGCGCTGAACAACCATGCAGTCCCGTAGCAGACGCTGCGCTGCCATCAACTTGTCCTTGTGCGTCATCCGAACGCGCTGCGGACCGGACGGATGTCACGCCTGCGGCATCCGCTGCATCTCAGTGGTGTGGTTTCACGCTACAGTGCGGCCGGGGCAGCGTGCGGGGGTGATCGTGGGGACGGTTCTCGTTGTCGACGACGAAGCGCGCAACCGTGCGCTCGTTCGCGCCGTTTTAGAAAAGACCTGCACGGTCGTCGAAGCCGGCAGCGCCGCCGACGCCTACGCGGTCTTGGCCACCCGCGACATCGACCTCGTGCTGCTCGACGTCATGATGCCGAACGAATCGGGCGTCGACGCGGCCCGCCGCATCAAGGCCAACAGCAAGGGCAAGGGGTTCTTGCCCATCATCATGCTGACCGCGCTGTCCGAGCAGACCGATCGCAACGCCGCGCTGGCCGCTGGCGCCGACGACTTCATCACCAAGCCCTTCGACAAGCGCGAGCTGCAGCTGCGCGTCGACAGCTTTCTGCGCCTGCGCGCACAAGAGGCCATCATTCGCGGGCAGCGCGATGACCTGCAGAAGGTCATCGACCTCAAAGATGACCTGTTCGGGCTGCTCGTGCACGACGTGCGCAACCCGCTGACCAGCGTCATCGCCATGCTCGCCCTGTTGCGCGACGAAGCGTCGTCACCCGAGATGCGCGACGACGCCGCCATGGGCCTCGTCGCCGCCCGCCGCGTCGGCGGCGTCCTCGACGACATCTTGCAGCTGATCGCGCTCGAGGCCGGGCAGATGCACCTGATGCACGACACGCTCTCGCTGCGCCGCGGGGCCACCGACGCCCAGCGCTCGCTCGAAGGCGCTGCCAAAGACCGCGACGTCCACCTCGCCGTGCACGGCGACGCCAGCATCGTCGGCGACGGCGCGCTCTTGCGGCGGGCAGTCGAGAATTTGTTGGCCAACGCCGTGCGCTACGCGCCGCGCGGCTCGACCGTCGACATCGAGGTTGACGACCGCGTCGACGGCGCCGTGCTCGCTGTCTGCGACAAGGGCCCCGGCGTACCCGAAGAGAAAAAAGGCGCCCTCTTCGTCAAATTCGGCGGCGTCGGCGACGCAACCCGCCATGCCCGCCGCGGCTACGGCTTCGGCCTCTACCTCGTCGACCTCGTCGCCCGCGCCCACCACGGCAGCGCCCGCGTCGTCGACCGCGTCGGCGGCGGC
>JANNAY010001246.1:0-8933 GCA_031384945.1 Deltaproteobacteria bacterium | reverse complement strand
TTGCCATCTGGGGTCCACGACGCACCCGAAAATTTTGACCACTTGATCAGGTCGGCTTTGTCGACGCCGGTGCCAACGTCTTTGACGTGCCACTCGACCCAGTCGCTGCCGCCCGACGACAGGCCATAGGCGAGCAGCTTGCCGTCGTCGCTGACGCTCATGCCCGACAGCGCCACGGTGCCGTCGGCGCTCAAGGTGTTGGGGTCGAGCAGCACGCGCGCGGTCTCGGTCGTCTTGTCGGCGTCGACGACGTAGAGCACGGCCTGGTTCTGCAGGCCGTCGTTCTTCCAAAACCACGTGCGGCGGTCTTTGCCTTTGCCCTCGAGCGACGGCGGCGAGAAGCGCTCGTAGTTCCACAGCTCGGTGAGCCGCGCCTTCATCGGCGCCCGCGCCGGGATCTTCTCGAGCCAGCCGAACGTGAGCTTGTTCTGCTCGGTGACCCAGGCCTTGGTCGCGTCGCTGTCGGCGTCTTCGAGCCAACGATACGGATCGGCGATCTTCTCGCCGTGAAGGTCGTCGACGACGTCGCCCTTGTGCGATTTCGGATACTTGCTCACGGGAGCCTCCTGCTTTTTCTGCGAGACGACGGCGGTGACTTGCGGCTTCTGCTCGGGCTGGCTGCCGGCACAGGCGCCCAACACGGCGAGCGCGAGAACGACGGACGACGATTGGCGCATGTGACCCTCTCGATGAAGCTGCGGGCCTAGCGGTGACCACGTCGACGAGAAAGGGCTAAACAGAGGCCGGCATGGCGATTCGTGGACCCCAGGGACCCAGACCCGATGCGCCCGCACCGCGCGAGCAGCCGCAGTCGCCCACGCAGCGGCTCATCGACTTTGGCTCGGCCAAGACACCGCAAGAGGCCGTCAAGCTCCTCAAAGAGATCCTCACGTTGCTCGCCGCCGCTGGCTTTCCGGTGGCGCCGCCCTCGAAGAAGGGTGACGACGCGCCCGGACAACAGCTGCAGCAGCCGTTGCGCCAGCTGCAGAAAGAAAACGGCCTCCCGCAGACCGGACAGCTCGACAAGCAGACCCTGTCGCTGCTCGAGAAGCTCGGGCTGCTGCCGAAGAATTCTGCCGCAGAGTCGCTCGACCAAAAGACAACGAAATCATCACAGACCGAGACACAGTTCCAGGTCGGCGGACCGCGGCTGGGCGCCGAGAAGGGCGCGCCCCGCGCCGGCACCGAGGTGCCGGCGGGCACCTCGAAGACCCGCAGCGTCGAGACCGACCAGGCAAAGGCCCGCGTCGACAGCAACAAAGTCGACGTGCAGGTCGACCTCAAGCAGATGCTGAATGCCCTGCGTCAGGCGGGCTTCGCCGGCGCGGGCAAGGGCAAAGAGCAGCTGCAAGACGCGGTGAAGAAGCTCCAGCGCGTCGACGGACTGCCCATCACCGGTCAGCTCGACGCGAAGACCGCGTCGTCCCTCGAGAAGCGCGGCGTCATCGATCCGCAGACCGCGCAGGCCCTGAAAGAACAGGATCCGACGTACACGCCGCCGTCGCGTGAGTCGTCGTCGTCGTCGTCGTCGTCGTCGTCGTCGTCGTCGTCTGAGACTGCTGCCGCGCGGAAAGGTGAAGACACCGCAGGCAAAAGCGGACCGACCGGAGAAGGCGCCGGCGCAGGCTCCTCCGGCGGCGCAGGCTCCGGCCACGTCGAAGGCGAAGGCGTTGTGAGGTCGCAGGCGAAGACGACGAATCCTTCGGCAACAACTACGCCGGCGACGAAGACGACGACGACGAAGACCGCGGCGAAGCCAACGTCGACGACAAAGACGCCGACGACGAATTCGCCCACTACGAAGTCAAAGCCCTCGCCGAACAAGTCGACGCCGCCTTCGCCGCCGTGGTCAGAGACGACGACGGCAGCGGCGCCGCCACCTACGGCTGGGAGCTGCGCCTGCACCGCCCCGGCATCTACGGGCGCAAGCAGCCGGCCGAAGAGCTGCTGCACCTCGTGGTGAAGAACGCCGGCCCCTTCGACCCCGTCTGGCAGCAGGCCCTCGACGGCGTGAACGTCCGCCTGCGCCGCTACGAGCCCGACGCCGACCCCGTCAACATCACCCAGCTCAAGCTCGCGCTGCAACGAGCGCGATACAGATAAAAAAAGAGGCGCCCGATGGGCGCCTCTTTCGTCATCTGAAAGACCGAAGTCTCAGAGGTCGATGTCGCCGGACCACACGTCGGCGTAGCCGAACACGCGGGCAGCCTGACCCATGATCTGGAGGACTTCGAGATCCTGGCGGGGCTCGAACTCGAACGTGCCCTGGTAACCACCGAGCAGGTCTTGTCCGTCGCCGGCAGCGCCGCCGACGTAGTACTTGGCCTTGATCTCGTTGATGTAGTCGTAGCCGACCGAGTAGAGGTCGTCGGCGCCAGCGCGGGCCTGCTTGAACGAGAAGTAAATGATGCCGGTGACCGGGTCACGAACTTCCGTATACAGATCCGGGTTGCCGCGGATGATCGGGTCGACGTTGATGTCGGTGATGTTGTGGGCCGCGCCGACGTTGAGAGCCTCGCCGAACTCGAAGTCGTCGGTGGCCTGACCGTTGTACGCAGCGTTGAACATGGCCAGCAGGCGGAACGTGTACTGCTGGTCGGGGTTGACGGCGGCGCCGTCGATGGCGTCGCGGTTGAACGCGCCACCGGTCGAGGTGTCGAGCAAGGGAGCAACGAGCAGCGAGCCGTCGGCCTGAACGATCGGGCCGTAGCGGTTGACGTTGTCGGTGATCGACGAGCCGATGAGGTTGTTCAAGTCGTTGCCGAACAGGGTGTTCAGCGAGATCAAGAACGAGCGGGTGTCAGACGAAGCGTCGACGCCGATGAAGTCGGTGTTGCTGTCGCCGATGGCCTTGACCGCGAGCCACTTCTCCCACCACGAGCCGATGACCGTGGGCTTGTTGTAGAAGTAATAGCCGTACTTGTTGCGGTCATACAGGGTGTTGGCAGCGCGAACATCGAGGTCGGGCGCGAGCTCTTTCACGAGAAAGGCGTCAGCGACGACGTTGCCGAGGGCGTCAACGACGGCCGGCGGCGTGTACGCGGTGGCGTCGTCGCGGGTGAATTCGCCGTCGATGGTGGCGTCGCACGAGGTCGAGTCCGGCACGTGCGTGAACGCCGACTTCGACGTGATCTTGAGGGCGATGCGGCGGTCGGCCTGGGCATCGGCGGGCTGGTTGACGACGAGGGCGTCGCAGGCGGCCGGGTCGGCGTCGATCAAGGTGATGTCGGCGTTCTCGGGCGGGCGGCTCGAAGAGCCGTTGCCAACGACGGTCTCGTAGCAGCCGGTCTTCAGGCGGGCGTAGCAACCGACGTCCGGCGACTCCATCACTTCAGCCATGAGGTTGACGGTGTCGACCGTGCCGAGGAAGCCGGCGAGACCGCAAGAGTTGGCGGCGAAGCGGTCGTCGCTCTCGTTGACGATGGTGTGGTTGGCGCTCATGACGCGGCACGGGCGACCGTCGCGGATGATGAGCTCGTCGTTGACCCAGTTCTTGTACTGGTTCAGCATATAGGTGAAGTCGGTCGTGTAGACGCGCGACAGGTAGCTGAACACGTCGATACCGAAGGTCAAACGTTCACGCTTGAAGGCGTTGAACAAGCGGTAGTTGCGGTAGTGCTTCGCGGCGTAGTCGGTGCGCTCGAAGTTGTCGGCACCCTGGTCCCAGATGGCGCAGGTGGCCGAGGCGTCGCGGTATTCGTCAGAGCAGAACGAGTAGGGAACTTCGATGGCGTCGCCCACGACGACGTCGTCGAGGTTCTTGACCTTGCGGAAGTTGACGTTCTTGCGCTTGTAGAGGTCGGCGATGCGGCCGTCGTAGTCAGCGGCGTCGGACACGACTTCGGGGTACCAGCTGTAGTGAACCTCGCCCTGCTTCAAGAGCTGGGCGCGCTCGGGGGTGATGGCGGTGTTGTCGAAGACTTCGACGACGTCGCCGTAGGCGTACTTGATGGCGGCGAGGTCGTAGCTGCCGAGGTCGGTCGAGGTGCCGTACGTCGAGGCGTAGTCCATGATCGAGCTGTCTTGGTTGTCGCGCAGGCCGTCTTCGAGGGCCAGGTTGAGAGCGTCGCGCTCGGGGCCGCTGGCGCCGATCTCCCACTCGGGGATCGGGCGCTGCTCGTTGGCACGACGGACGTTGCCGCGGGCGGCCCAGTAGTTGGGGCCGAAGTTGAGCGCGTCGGTCGAGCCCGAGAAGTTGTGGCGCAGGCCCACGGTGTGGCCGATCTCGTGCAACTGGGTATCACCCATGGTCTGGGCGAGCATGAAGTTGTACACCTGTTGCTCGGTGTTGCCGTCTTTGAGCACGAAGAATTCTTCGCCCTTGTCGTTCAACTCGCTGCTGACTTTGTAGAACTTGTTGCGCACGGTGCGCAGCAGGCCCAGCAGGCCGTCGTCGAAGACGTCTTCGGCGCTGAGGATGCAGGTGTTGCCGCGGGCGTTGAGCATGCGGTTGCGGCGCTCGGTGGCGCGCGTGAACAGCATGTCGTCGTCGAAGAGGCGGGCGGCGATGACCGAGTCGGCCTCTTCGGGGATGACGCCTTCGGAGAGCAGCTGCGCGCCGAAGACCTCTTTGATCTCGTCGGTGAGGGCGATCTGGTCGACGCCCGAGTTCTTCAGGGCGACGGCGCGGCCTTCGCGCTTGTCGTGGAACGCGGTGCCAGCTTCGATCTGGCGGCGCAGGCGGTCAGCGTGCTGGTCGACCTTGAGGTTGCGCGCCATGGCGCGGGCCTTTTCACCGATGTTGTCGCCGCGGTTGCGCAAGTTGCGGGCGTCGACGTTGGCGCGCGAGCGGGCGATGGCCTGGCGGACCGGGAGACCGTCGCTGATCTCTTCGGGCTGCAGGATGTTCATCTCGAGCTTCATGATGTCGAGCGTGCGGGCGGCGATCGTCGCGCCGGCGGCACCATAGTAGAACGCGTTACCGGCGATGATTTCACCAGTGAGCGGGTCAGCAGCCGAGGGGCCGTAACCCAACGGGGGAGAGTCCTGCCAGTTGGGGATGTAGTAGTACATCGAGAAGCGCAGGTCGCCGATCTGGGGGTTCGTGCCGACTTCGCCGCATTCGGCGGCGTCGCCGTCTTTGACGGGGTTGTTCGCGCAGAGCGTGAACATGCGGTGGTCGCCGAGGTCGGCGTCGCTCCAGCCGGTCGAGGCCTTGACGGCTTCACGCAGCAACGTGTTCCACGAGTCGGCGTTGCCGAGGGCCATCGCCGTCATCTCGGGGATGTCGCGGGGGAAGTCTTCGTTCAGGTAGTAGACGACGGTGCGCAGCTGGCTCGGCGAGCAGGCGCTGTAGGGCTGGTCGGCGGTGGCGTCGAAGCAGGACTGAGCGTCCTTCCACAGGTTCCAACGGTTGGCCAAACGAATCTGGGCAGGCTCGTTGACGCCATACTGATCGTCGTAACGGTAACGCTCGGTGCGGAAGAAGCCGAACTTCTCGAAGCGAACGTCGTCGTAGTCTTGCGGCACGTAGTCTGACGGGGTCACTTCACGGAACGAGGCGCGCATCTTGACCGTGCCGCCGAGGCAATCCTTGTAGATTTCGGTTGAGAAATAGCACACCGGGATCATGCCATAACCGTATGCCGAGTAGTCGACGGCTTCGGGTTCAACGTTGTATTCGTTGACGATGTCGATGTACTTGCTCGTGATGACCGGGCGTTCTTTGACGTTCTCGGGATTGTCGTCTGCTTCAACGATGTCGCGCGAGGCTGCGGTCTGCAGCGCGGTGGCCGAGCCAAAGCGGAAGTCGGCGATGAAGTTCGTGCCCCAATCGACACGCATGTACTCGCGGTCGTACCAGGGGCGATCCGCGAAGTCCTCGACGATGACGTTGCTCTGCTCGCCCGTCGACGGGTTGTACTGACGCTTCACGTCGAAGTGGCCGACGATGCGGTAGGCGGCGAGGGGCGCGCCCTGCGCGGGGCCTGTGCCCGGGCGGACATAGCCGTCGCCCTGGCCGGCGTCTTCAGCGGTCTCGTCGTCGCCGACAGCGCCACCGGGGACGTTCTGGAGCCAGCCATAGCTGCGGTAGGCGTAGAGGAAGTCTTCGGTGACCTCGAAGGTCACGCGCTCGGTGTCGCCCTGCTCACCGATGAAGGTGATGCCGTTGGTGGCGGGCACGTCGATGACGGTCTGGCGAAAGTAGAACTCTTTCGGCTTGCCGTCGGTGCCTTTGAAGATGTCTTTTTTGACCTTGTCGGGCTGGGTGCGATCGATGTCGCCAATCGGTTGGCAGCCAGCCGCAATCGCGACGGCAGAGGCAAGGGCGAGCAGGTGAAGTCTCATGGACCATCCTCGAAGGTGAAAGCGATCGGGTAAGTACCGGTCGCACATCAGGCGCCACCGTTGAAGCAAGGTGGATGCCCGATGGCAACCCTGTCAGCAGCCGGCATTGGAACGCCACATCTCGAGGTCGACCGGGCGAACTGTCAGCCCATTAACGATCAGCGCGAAGCTCAGCGCTCTGCTGTTCCCGCTACTTCATCAGCTTCGAGCGGGCTGCTTCGATGGCCCGCTCGACGTGCTTGCGGTAGTCGCGCGGCAGGTTGTTGAAGAGCAGGTCGGTGGTGTGCGCGGCCGCGTGCTTCTCGACCATCTCGAGGTAGCTGGCGACGCGTTCGACGGTGCGGTCGACGAGGGCTTCGTCGTCTCTGCCGACGACGAGGCGGGCGGCGCCTTTCACGTCGAATTCTTCGCCGCGCATCGTGTGCGCCATCGCCTTGAAGCAGAGGCCGCGCAGATGGTTGGTCAGCGTGCGTGACTTCGACGACAGCCCGAGCTCTTTCTCGGCCTCGGCGATGCGAAACCGATGCTTGCGCAGGGCCTGCAGCTCTTGCATCTCGACCTCGTTCCAAAAGCCGCCGCCGTCGTCCGTCGTCCCCGGCGGCAGCGCCTTCTCCGGCGTCGACGCTGACGCGGCCGTCGGCGGCTGCGACGGCGGCTTCGTCGTTGCAGCCGTCGTCGTCGTCGAATTCAGATCGGCGCCGCCGGCCCACGCCTCGGGCAGATGCTCGACGGCGAGCACGGTGTCGAGTTCAAAGGCGGCGCGGCGGGCCAGCTCACGCACGAGGTGCCGCAGCTCGCGGATGTTGCCCGGATAGTCGCGCGCGACGAGAGCGCGGGCCAACGACGGCGCGAACGTCGCGTTCATCACGTCGAACTCGTCCTTGCACTCGTCGAGAAAGTGACCGGCGAGGGCGAGGATGTCTTCGCGGCGTTCGGCCAACGCCGGCACTTTGATCTGCGACTGGGCGAGGCGCTGGTAGAGGTCGAAGGGAAAGCGCCCCGCGGTGGCCTCGGCTTTGAGGTCGACGTTGGTGGCGAAGATGAACTTGACGTCGACGACCTTGGGGTTGCCCTTGCCAACGGCGGGGTGAAACGGCCGGCCCTCGATGGGCAACAGCAACATGGCCTGCGCGTCCATCGGCAACCGGTGAATCTCGTCGAAGAACAAGGTGCCGCCGTCGACGTCTTCGAGCAGGCCCGCGTGGCCGTCTTTGGAGACGTTGGCGAGGCCGCTGCCTTTGCCGAAGCCGAACAATTTGCCGGCGGTGATGGCCTGGTCGGCGGCGGCCAATTCGGCGCAGTTGACGACGCGAAAGGGCTTCTCGTTTCGGGGCCCAAGGCGGTGCAGCGCTTCGGCGACGCCCGTCTTGCCGGTGCCCGTCTCGCCGACGATCAGCACCGGGTCTTTGCCGGGCGCACGCACCAACACTTCACGCAGCAACGTCAGCGTCTTCGGCGACGCCCCCACGATCTGGTCCTGGCGAATCGCCGCGAGGGCGGGAAAGCGCTGCTCCCACACCGCCACTTTCGCGTAGAGGTCGGGCACCGGCCCCGACGACGACGCCGACGACGCCGACTTTTCGGGCATCAACTGGCGCACCTTGCGGGCGACCAGGGCGCGCCGCGCTTGCACCTGCACGCGCGCCAGCAGCTCTTCGAGGTCAAACGGCTTCGTGAGATAGTCGTCGGCGCCGACGCGAAAGCCTTCGAGGCGGTCGGCGGCGTCGCCTTTCGCCGTCAAGAACAGCAAAGGCAGCTCGCGAAATGTCTCTGACGCGCGCAGCGCCTTCGCCAAACCGATGCCGTCGAGCACCGGCATCATCACGTCGCTGACCACGACGTCGACGGCGCCTTTGTCGGTGTCTTTGGCCCCGTGCTGCGAGAGGGCGTCGAGGGCTTCTTTGCCGTTGCCGACGTCGGTGACGGCGTAGCCGTGGCGCTTCAAGTTGTAGCGCAGCGTGTTGCGCAGATCGGGCTCGTCCTCGACGAGGAGGATGTGGATGGGGCGCTCGCTCTGCTGCTCGCTGGTCATGGGGCGCAGCAAACCACGGCAACGATCGCCGCTCAACGTCAACTAGGGCACGTTGCTCACGCCTTTGGTGTCGCCGACGACGGTGGCGAATTCGCCGTCGCCGTCGCCGGCGCGTGCGAAGGATCCGTTCTTGGGTGATTCGCCCTCGGCCCAGTCGACGCTGTCGACGAGGGCTTCGTTTTCGGCGGCAAACAAGAACAACGCCTCGTCAGAAGCGAGCTTGAAGCCAGCGCCCAGGTCGTCGACGTCGACGACGAAGAATTCGCCGGCGGAGACGACGGCGCCGTCGGCGAAGACGCCTTTGCCGGGGCTGCCTTCGTCGTCGCTGAAGCGGGCGCCGTCGAGGGCGACGTCGTTGCCGCCCACGTTGAAGAGCTCGAACCAGTCGACCGGGTCGCCAGCGGCGGCGACTTCGTTGATGCGCAGGTCTCTCACGCCTTTCGGGGCCACCGGTGCATCACCGGCGCCACCACCGGACACGCAGCCCGAGACGCAGACGACGACGAAGAAGAAGACCGCGGTTGAGCGCAACACGCTGGCGACCGTATCCGCCCGCCGCCAGCTGCGCTACCGACGACGTCATGGCGACGCAGAAGAAGAAAAAAGCAGCGGT
>JANNAY010001099.1:0-2139 GCA_031384945.1 Deltaproteobacteria bacterium | reverse complement strand
CGCCATCGTCGCCATCGTCGAGCGGGGCGGCTGCGAGGTGCCTGAAGGGCGCCGTCCGTGGGCGCGGGTGCGCGAGTCTGCGCGCGACGCGCTCATCGAAGCCGAGATCGCCGACGACGACGAAGACGGGTGGAGCGAGGCGCCCCGCCTCGGTGGCCCGCCAGGTCCCGACGAGCGGACGAAGCCGCGCGCGCCGCCTGTGGTGCCCGCGGGCATCGCAGCGCGCGTGCACCTCGGCGTGGGCAGCGTGCTGCGTCCGCCATTGTCGTCGGCGTCTTCGCCGCAGGCCGAGGCGCGCAACGCGACCGGCGAGCTGACCACCGACGAGACAAGCGAGGCGGACGAGACGGCGCAGCAGGCGTCGCGGTCGGCGTCGACGTTGGACCCGGCGCTGCACCTCGGTGTCGACGTCACCCTCGTCTCGGGCTGGCTGGGCTTTGTCGACGCCGTCGCCTCGGCCCGCGCCCGCGAAGGCGTCAGCGTGACGTCGGGCGCGGTCGCCGTCGGCGCGGGCCGCTTCTTGTGCCACGGCGACATCTGCGGCTCGCTGGGGCTCGGTGGCGGGCTCAGCGGCGACTTCGTCGAGGGACCCAAGAGCGGCGACCTTTTGCCCTCGCTCGCGCTGCTGGTGCCGCTCACGGTCAGCGTCGACGTCGGCGGCGGCGGCAGCGTCGAGGTCGCCGCGGTGATGCGCGTCACCGATGCGACGGTGTCGGCGCAGCGGGGCAACCGCGACGTCTGGCTCGGCGGTCCCGTCAGCTTGTTCGTCACCGTCGGCGCCAGCTTCGGCGGGAGATCCCGCTGATGGCGGAAACCTTCGACACCGCCACGGGTGGATGGGCTGTGGCCGACGGCACCGCTCCAGCGCCCGCGAAGAACGCCAGCAAGGCTGACGTCGTCGCCTGGCTGTACCGCCGTCACCACAAGAAGGTGTTCGCGCTGGCGCTGCGCTATGGCTGCGGCGATCGCGCCTTCGCCGAGGACGTGGTGCAAGACGTGTTCATCCGCTTGATCAACGCACAAGAGCGCCTGCGTGACGCCGACGACCTCGGCGGTTGGCTGCACCGCGTGACCGCCAACTGCGCGCTCAACAAGCTGCGCAACGAGCGCGTGCGCGGGCTGCTGCGCTTGCAGTGGCTGCGCAGCGACGACGTCAGCGAGGGCCGACAAGACAAGCTCGTCGACGTCAAAGACCAACACCGCGCGCTGATGATCGCCATTCGCGCGCTGCCGCCGAAAGAGCGCATCGCCCTCGTCATGCACCGCGTCGACGGCGCGACGCAGGACGAGATCGGCGTGGTGCTCGGCCACAACAAGAGCGCCATCTGCAAAATTCTCCAGCGCGCTGAAGCCCGGCTGCGCGCCGCTGGCGTCGAGGTCGACCATGGCTGAGCCGATCAAGAGCGCTCGCTTGGCTGACGTCGGCGGCGCGTTCACTGCCTTCGACGACGTCATCGCCGACGCCGGCCTCGAAGCCCGCGTCGTCGCCGCCGCCACGCGTCCGCCATCGCGCGCGCCGCAGGCGGTCGCTGTCGCCGTCGCCGTCGCCGTCGTCTGCGCCTTCTTTGTCGTCGGCGCCGACAGAGACGCCGTCGTCTCCGTCGCCAGCGCCGGCGCCGATGTCGTCAGAGACGGCCGCCACGTCGACGTCAAACGCGGCCACGCCGAGTTCACCGTGCGCGACGTCATCGGCGCAGACGTCGAGGTCGCCGTCGACGACCACGTGATCTCCGTCGTCGGCGCGCCGTTCTCGCGCCACCGCTTCGTGGTCGACGTCGACGACCGCGGCGGCCAGGTTGCCTGGCGCGAGGGCAAGCTGCGCGTCGAGACGGTCGCCGGCGACCACAGCGGCTTCGTCGAATTCCTCGACGCCGATCACACGCTGGCGCGGTGGGAGCGCTCGGCGCCGTCGACGGCGTTGACGACGACGCCAGCGCCGCAGACGGCTGTTTTGTCGTCGGCGACGGCGACGGCGACCGCGACGACGCAGACGACCGCGCTGGCGGCCCGCACGCCGGACCCTCACCCCGCGCTTCGCCCGTCCCTCCCCCAGGCGGAGGTCGCTCTCGTGACGCCGACCACGACGCCGACGCCGACGCCGACGCCGACGCCGACGCCGACGCCGACGCCGACGCCGAC
>JANNAY010001215.1:0-5383 GCA_031384945.1 Deltaproteobacteria bacterium | reverse complement strand
AGCCTGGCCAGCGCAGGTCGCCGTAGAACCCGTCGAGGTCTCCGGTCGTGAGAAAGGAAATAAAGTCGGAGTAGCCGCGTTCAAGGCTCTCCCATCTCAACGAGTCGGGCGCGAAATAACAGATGTGTCCGCCCTGCCCCGGCAGACCACCGCCGTTCATCGCAAACACGCCGCCGATCGCGTCGAAGCCGACGACCAGGGCTTGCGGAAGGAACGTCCACGTCGTCAACGCCAGCGGAAGGGCCGCGCTGCCGCCGCCCAGCAGGCGAACGAAGCGGTGGTCGACGGCAACCCCACCGGTCTCAAACGCGATCGCGCCGAGCGTCGAGCGTGTCGTCACCTGCAACTGCAAAAGTGTCGACTCTGCGCTCTCAGAATCGCGTGGAAACACCTCACATCCGTTGGCCGCCGCCGCCAACGCAACGCGCAGCGCCGGCCACGCCGGATCGTCCGTCTGTGTCAGCTCGTGCAGCGCCTTCGGCACGTCAGGCTCCTTCACGCCGTCGACGACATCGACGGCCGTCGATTTCTCCCGCACGGGACAAATTCTGGCCGAAACCTCGGTATTGTCCCGATGGGGAGAATCCTGAAGGGATCGCCCACGCTTGTCCCGAGCGGAAAAATTGGAGTCTCGATGAAGGTGACATCCCCGTCCGAGTTTGGCGCACAAATCCGGGCGCGGCGCCGAGAAAAGGGTCTGACGCAGACGGAGCTGGCCCAGCTGTGCGGGGTCAGCCTGCGCTTCGTCTCAGAGGTCGAGCGCGGACGCGCGAGCGCGGGGCTCGGGCTGGTTCTTCGCCTGGCGAGCCGTTTGGCACTCGATGTCGACATCTCGCCGCGTGAGGTGGCGTCATGACCGCAATCTTGCGCGTCTGCTGGGACACCGCCGAAGAGCCGATTGGTGAGGTTGTACGAAAATCCGACGGCACAGCCGCATTTCGCTATGCGAAAAATGGTCGCCGCATCTCGCACAGCCTTCCCTTCGACGCCGGCGATCGGGAGCATCCCATTACCTTTTTTGAAAACCTGCTGCCCGATGGCGTGCAGCGGGAGCGCCTGGCGCGTCGTCTCGGCGTCTCAGACGCGAGCACGTTCAGCATGCTCGAGGCGGTGGGCGGCGACTGTGCAGGTGCCCTCTCGCTCTTGCCCGACGGAGTGCCGCCCCGTCGCGCTCCCGCATCACTGCGTCCGCTCGACAAAGACCTGATGCTCAAGATCCTCGAGTTCGGCGCGGTGCCGACGTCGGTGACCGAGGGTCTGCGGCTGTCGTTGGCGGGGGCGCAGGACAAGGTTCCGGTGATCGTCCGGGATGGGCAGCTGTTCCTGCCAGAGGGGGCCGCGGCATCGACACACATCTTGAAGCTGCCCAACGACGACTACGGCGGTCTCGTCGACAACGAGCACTTCCTCTTAGAGCTCGCAAAAGAGGTTGGCTTGAATGTGGTGCGTTCACAGCTTTGGAAGCTGCCGAATAATGCGGGAAACGCGCTTTTGATTGACCGCTTTGATCGCGCGGACACCGGGAGGAGGCTGCACCAAGAGGACTTCTGTCAGGCGACGAACGCGCCGCCATCGAAGAAGTACGAGATCGATGGCGGGCCATCCCTCATCGACATCGTCCGCGTCCTCGATGCAGCGACGACCGAACCGACCGACATCGTGCATCTCGTGAAATGGCACGCCTTTAACGTCGCAACAGGCAACAACGATGGTCACGCGAAAAACATTTCGCTGCTGAGAGAACCAGCCGTCCGTCTCGCTCCCGCCTATGATCTCGTCTGCACGAGGGCCTGGGAGAATCTTGGAAAGGACATCGCGTTCCGCGTGGGGGGATCGCGGGACGCAGGAGCGACCGGGCCCCACGCGTGGCGCAGCTTTGCCGACGAGGCGAAGGTGTCGGCGAAGCTCGTGCTCGAGTCTGCTGCGCTGGTCTCGACACGCGTCTTGGACGCCGCGGCCTCCGTGGCGGCGCGCCTGATCGACGAAGGCGCCAACGAACGGGCGATTCGTCGGGCGCTCGAACACGTGCAGCAGCATGCAAGACGCTCTCTTCGTCTGCGCGAACTAGAGAAGGAACCGTTGGCAAAGAAGGTGGGACGTTGACGTGTTGTCGAACACGAAGATCTTTGTCGTCCGGTGATCCTCGATGTAGCGGCGCGGCCTCGACGCCGTCGACGAGTCGCTTCGACGCTGGCTGTGACTGCGACCGAATCGTTGTACGGAGAGCCATGGCATCGCCGAAGACATGGAAGACGGTCGACGAATTCCGCGCATCGTTGACTGCCGAACAGCGCGCCACGGTCGACCTGCTCCGCCACATCACCGCCGGCGCCTCGCCCGAGGTCACAGAGCACCTCAAATGGAACGCGCCGAGCTTCTGCCTCAACGGCGACGATCGCGTCACGCTGGGCCTTGAGCGGGATGGCGCCGTGAGAATGGTGCTGCACCGGGGCGCCAAGCCGAAAGACGTCGCGGGCTTCAATTTCGACGACGCCGCCGGCCTCGCCAAATGGCCCGCCCCCGATCGAGGCGTCGTCGTGTTCCGTGATGCCGGCGATGTGGAGCGCCGCAGCGCCGACCTCGCAGACCTCGTGCGCCGCTGGCTCGTTGCCTCTGCTTGAGCGTGCTCTTTCTGCGCGCGCCAACAGCCAGGACGTCGTAAGTCGCGGGCATGACGCAAGCGAGCGCCAAGGCGTGGGAGAAAGTGCAGGCCGCAGCGCTCGAGATGCTCGAGACCGGTGACACCGAGGCGCTCTCGTACCGCGCGATCGCCGCGCGGGCGGGGGTCGCGCTCTCGACCGTGCAGTATTATTTTCCATCGCGAGACGAGCTCTTAGAGTCTCTTTTGGATGGCTACTACGGTCGCATGCGCGCGCTGTTCGACAGCGTCGTCGCCGATGCCCCGCTGCTCGCGATGCCGCCATCGCCCGACGCGCTCGAGACCTTCATCGCCGCGGCCGTCGATCGCTTTTTCGACTTTGCCCGGGGTGAGCGGCAGAGCCTGCGGCTGCGCAACCGGATCAGCGCGCAGCTCGGCCGGTTTCCCGTGCAGCGCGATGCGGACTTTCGGCGTCCCATCACGGTCGACGCCGAAGAGGTGCTGCGTGTCCTCTTTCCCAACGCGTCAGACCTGCGTTTCACCATCCAGTCTTTGGTGTTCTTGGTCGCCCACTACGCGCTGCTCACCCCTGACGAGGCGCGCGCGCTGTTGGGCGTGGTGAACGACGAAGAGCTCGAGCGACGGCTGCGGCTTCACCTGCGCGACCTCGCCCTGCGGATGATCGGGCTGGTGCCGCGCTGATGCGGCGGTCGGTACGCTGACCGACGGATCAACGGGCGGGCGGGTCGGCGACCCCGACAATCACTCTCACAAGGAGTCACCTCTCATGAAGCTCATCACCTGCACGGTCTTCGCGTTGTCCACTCTCTGCACCTTCGCCGCCTGCGACGGCGGCTCCGGCTCCGGCGAGGGCGAGGGCGAAGGCGTGACCACGTTCGACTGCCTGCGCGACGACGTCGTCTGCGACAGCGCCAAGGGCGAGCTCTGCCTGTTCGAGCGCTTCGCCAACGGCGAAGGCCACACCCCGCAGTGCCTGCCGGCCGACGACTGCACAGACTGCGACTGCGCCGAAGAAGTGGCGCGCGCAGAATTCGACGGCGTCAACAACTGCGACGGCGGCTTCGCCTGCTCCGTCGAAAATGGCGCGATCACCGCCATCTGCCAGAACGTCGGGCTCTGATCCTGCGCGACGGCGACGAGCCGTCGCGTCACACGTTGGCGAGCGCCCGCCGCGGCGGTCCGCGGTAGTCGACGGCGGATGCCGGCAACGCCCGCAGCGCGCCGTCGGTGTCGCCGGCTTCGACGGCATGGCCGAGGAAGACGTGGGCCATCAACAGCGAGAGGCCGAGCCCACACAGCGACGGCCGCACGCCGCAGTCGAGCAAGAGCGCGGCGACGCCGAGGGCGACGTTGGGGGCGACCTTGACGACGGCGACGGCGCGCTCGAGGGCGCGCCAGTGGCGTCCAGCACGGTGCCGCGGCCGCGCCTCGATCAAGCGGCGGAGGCCGGTGAGCCGCTCGTCTTGTTCGCGAAACGGGACGCCGAACCCCGCGAGCCGCCCGCCGCTCTGCGCGCGAACGTCGGCGAGGGCGGCGGCGAATGCGTCGTCGTCGGCGATGCCGGCTGTGCGCGACAAGAGCGCGGCGGCGCCGCTGACGGTGCCCGGTCCCATGGTGCGCCCGGTCGAGACGAGCTGCGCGCCGAAGAACGCGGCGGCGGCGTCGCCGTTGCTGCCGAGCACGCGCGTGAGCTTCAGCGGCCACACGCGCGCGTCGGGCGACGTCAGACACACCGCGACCAGGCGGAGGGTCTCGCGCACGTGGTCGTCGACATCGACGCCGAGGGCGGCGAAGACAAGATCGCTGGGGGCGCGCGTCTCACCCTCCCACTCGTGAAAGACCGAGCGGCCGAAGAAGCGGTTGTCGTCGTCGAGGATGACGCCAACCCGGGTGGTGATCGGCGGCGTGAGCGGCGGCGTGATCGGCGGGGTCATCGGCGCACCTCGACGTAGCGGTAGTCGGGCGTGCGCGTGGCGTACGTCGTCACGCTGCCCGGCGCCGTGTGCCGGGCCTCGCCGAGCACCACCGGCAGGCGCGCCAACAGCGACCACGCATGCAGCGCCACCGGCGTGCGCTGCTGCAGCCGCGCCAACAACAAGTAGCCGAGGCCCACGCGGTTCAACGGACGCGGCGGCGGTGGGCCCATGAAGGCGCCGCAGCCGGCGATGGCAGCGCAGGCGCCGGCGTCGGCGCCGTCGCTGAAGACCGCGGGGACGTCGACATCGGCGCCGTCGGCGATGGCGCAGACGGCGGCAAAGGCGTCGACTTCGGCTTTGGCGAAGAGGCCGACGGCGGTGGCGGCGATGCCGCCGAGGGCTTCGTCGGCGCAGGCGGCGACGCGGGCGATGATGGCGGCGTGCACCGGCGACTCGCCAGCGTGCAGCGGCGCGAGCAGCGTCAGCGCGCACGAGAGCGCCGCGCGCGTGCGCGCGTCGGGCAGCTCGCCGTTCTGCGCCAGCCAGCACGTCGACAAAAAGTCGACGTGCGGCGCCAGCGCAGTCTCGACGCCGTAGCCGGCGATGGCGCGCTCGTCGCCGTTCGGATCGACGACGTGCCCGACGATCCGCTCCGGGAACGCCAGCCGATCGAACAGGCCTGGCACCGGTTGCGCTGACTCCGCCGTCGCCTGCGGCGTCGTCGTCGTCGTCGGCGTCGTCGTCGTCGTCGTCGTCGTCGTCGTTGGCGTCGTCGTCGTCTTCGGCGCGGGCGCCGCATCAGCGTAGGCGGTCATGCCCGCGCTCCAGCGCTCTGCCGCTGCAACAT
>JANNAY010001129.1:0-2476 GCA_031384945.1 Deltaproteobacteria bacterium | reverse complement strand
GGTGCGACTGGTGTCTTCAAGCGACACCAGACGAGCGTCGCGCATGACGATGACGACGAGCGAGCCCATGAACGGGTCGAGGCCCACCTTGGCGAGAAAATCTTGCACCGTGCCGCTGCCGTCGATGACGTCGCTGGCCTTGAAACCGCGGACGAAGGGCTTGAGCTTCTCAGACGCCGACTGCAGCGCGGGCAGGGGCACCACGAACTTTTTCTCGATCTCAGAGCCGAGGGCCATCAACGCCGGCGGCGGCAGACGACGACGACGGCTGTCGATGATCAGGCCGAACGGGTTCACCTTCAACAGCGGCGCCGTGTCGAGAAACGCCTTGTCTTCGCTGAAGCGGTAGGTGCCCGTGACCTGCATGGCGATGGCGATGACGCGGTCGCGCACCACCTCGCGCATGAAGTCGTGCATCTGCTGCCCATTGAGCTTGCCGGCTTGCATGAGCGAGCCGAGCAGCTGCCCCTCGGGGACGGCGTCGATGGCGTCGTCGGGCTTGAGAAACTTCTTCTGCACCAGCTTGCGGTAAAGGCCGGCGTCGCCCTCGGGGTCGTCGGCCCAGACGGGCTCGCCGCGGTACAGGTAGAGGGTGCCGCGGGCGTCGCCTTCGATGACGACGAGCCGGCCCGTCATGTCTTGCGAGAACAGGCCCATCAACAAGGCGGCGCCGGCGCCGTCGTCGACGTCTTCGAAGTGGCCGTCGAAGAAGACGTCGGCCTGCTGTGACGTCGTCGACTGGTGCTGCGGCCGCTGCGCGTCGGGGCGCGTCGGCTCGGGGGGCTCGGCGTCAGATGCGGTGGTCTCGACGAGGGCGCCAGCGACCAGCGGCGGCAGCTCGAAGTCGGCAGGCACCACGCGCGAGACCTTGACCGGGCCGGTCTGCTCCGCGTTCGGCGTGACGTTGAGCGTGAGGTGCGGGATGTCGACGCGGGGGATGCTGTCGAACACCCCGTTGGCGTCTTCGGTCGACGGCATGTCGAACGGGTTGAAGCTCGGGATCGAGCCGGCGCTGGCGGCGGGCGGTGCCCCTTCTGAAGTGTCGAGGGCGACCATCTGCATGCCAGGGCGCGTGTTCTCGACGGCGTCTTCGATGTTGGCCAGCAGCTCGGTGACGAGCCGTTCGGCCGGCAACGTCGCCGACAGCATGTGAAACGGCAGCTCAAGCACCTTGCGAATGTTGTCTTCGTCGGAGCCGGGCTTCGGCAGCACGAAGATCAAAATGTCGGGGTGGCGCTTGCGGGCGAGCTGGCAGAGGCCCCGCAGCGACAAGGTGCGGCGGCCTTCGCAGGCGAGCACGGCGCCGAAGTCGGCGCGGCCGAGGGCGGCCATGGCGGCAAAGGCGTCGCCGACGTCGAGGTAGCGCTGGCCGCGCGCGGCCATGCTGCCCGCCACGGCCCGGCGCCGGGCGTCGTCTTCGTCGACGATCAGGATGCTCCGCTGCTGCAAACCCGCGCTCCTCCTTCCGCTCCGACTCTGCATCGTCGACGGCGAACGCGGCAAGCGCTTGTGTCGCCGTGCCCGATCCGTCAGACCCCACGCGTGCGACGAAGCAATAAAGGGCCCCATGTCACGACGTCGCGGGCTGCCCGGGGGCGCGAGCGCATCCTGACCGAGGGCGAGCCGCTGCCGCTCACGGTCGCCGCCTGCCTCGACGTCATCGCCCGCCACCGCGCAGCCCTCGAGCCGCTCGATCGCGTCACCGCCGCGGTGGGGCGCGAGCGCCACCTCGGACCGCGTGAGCGCCGCGCCGTCGCCGACCTCGCCTTTGCCTGGGCCCGCCACCGCACCGCGGTCGAAAAACGCATCGACGACGCCGTGCTCGCCGAGCGCGGCATGGCGCCACGGCGCTCCGTCGTCGACCTCTGCGCCGTCTGCCTCGCCAGCGTCGCCGTCTCCGGCGGCGCCAACGTCGCAGGCGCCGTCGACGTGATCGACGTCGCCGTCATCGAAGACGCCAAGGCCGGCTTGCCCGAATTCTTGCGCGCCCTCGTCGACGATGCCCTCGTCGGCGGCCTGCACCTGCCGGTGTCGCTGCCGCCGTGGCTGCTGCGCGGCCTCGAGCGCTCGTTCGGCAGCGAGGCCGGCGCCGTCGCCGTGGCCCTCGCCGACCACGCCCGCCCCGTCTTGGCCGTCGACGTCCGCGTCGTCTCGGTCGACGACGTCATCGCCGCGCTGACCACGCTGGGGCTGACGGCGTCGCGGTCGCCGTCGTCGGTGACGGCGGTGCGCGTCGACGCCGGCCGCTTGCGCCTCAGCAAATTGCCCAAGGCCATCCAACGCGCGGTGTGGCCGATGGACGACGGATCCCAGGCCGTCGCCGACGCCGTCGACGCCAGAGCCTTTGAACGCGTCCTCGACCTCTGCGCCGGCGGCGGCGGCAAATCACGCCTGCTCGCCACCCGCGGCGCCCACGTGCTCGCCGTCGACGTCGACGCCGGCCGCCTTGAGCGCAGCTTGCCGCGCGGTGTGCAGG
>JANNAY010001051.1:0-1542 GCA_031384945.1 Deltaproteobacteria bacterium | reverse complement strand
GTGTTACCGCCGCCCAGGATCATCGGCAGCGTGCGCCAGGCCATGACCGGCTTGATCTTGCCGCTGATGGTGTCGACGAGCAGGTCGGCGCAGCGGTCGCCGACGGCGGCGTGGTCTCTGTGCGGATTCGTCTGGTACGCCTGAATGATCGTCGCCGATTCAACCAGTCCCCGCGTAAGATTGCCGTGCAAATCCAATGAGACAGCGATGGGCGTCGTCTCGCCGACGCCCATCGCCTGCAGGGTCGCGCGCACCCGGCGCACAATCTCGGACTCGGGCGTCTCGGTGTCGGCGAGCGGCAGGTCTTTGACGTTCATCGCGCCGTGCAGCGACAAGTAGACGCCGTCGACGTCGCCGGCGGCCTTGAGCTTGCTGCACAGACCGTCGACCAGCGACTCGAAGCACTCGCGCGTCAGCGGACCCGCCGGCACCGCCCACGCCGACAACAGCGGCACGAGGTCGACGCCGCGCTTCTTCGCCTTCTGCACGAAGCCAGAGAGCTCGGCATTTCTGAACATGGCGTCAAGCTCCATCGGCAGCCATTGGCAGCGGCGGAGCAGGTCAGCGTCGTCGTCGACGAAGTGGGTGGCTTTGAAGTCTTCGAGGGTGGTGAGGACGGGCGACAGCGCGTTCGTCTCTTGGTTGATGCGGCCAAAAGCGATTTTCATCGGCGACCCCGAAGGCGCTTGATGCGGGCGATGGTGCTGCCGGCGACGTCGTCGAAGGCGTCAAAGGCCTTCATCACCTGCTCTTGGTTGTTGGCGACAAACTTGTCGACGAAGCCCGTGCCCTGCGAGGCGGCGAGGTCGACTTTGCCTTCTTTACCGTACATACCTTCCATCACCTTTTGCACGGCTGAACGCACCATGGCCCGCACGGGAACCTTGGCCATCATGCCATACATCGCGGCGTTGCCCCGGCTCTTGGTCTCGGGGTGCTGCTTCACCCAGGCGACGCTGTCGGCGAGGTCGCTGAGGTAGCTGTCGACGACGGGCAGGTGGTTGGCGGTCACCGTGAGGTGCACGCACGCCGGGTGTTGCTGCCGGTCGATGTGCCAGCCCTTGTCTTCGAGCTGGTCAGCGATGGCATACACATCGGCCCATGGCGCATCAGAGGTCCAGGTGACGATGGTTGTGTGTTGCGAGCCGATGACCTTCACACCATCGATCTTCGCGATGCCGGTCTTCAACGCGTCGCTCGCCTGCAGCGCTTTGTCGGTCAGCCCCTTGTATCCGTCGACGCCCATGGCCTGCAGTCCCGCCCACGCTGCGGCGATCGGACCGCCCGGCCGCGTGCCAGGGATTGACGGCGACGCGTAGATGCCGCCGGGCCAGTCTGTCGAGACGAAGAACTGGTGCTTCAAGAAGTTCATGCTGCGGTACAGGATCACGGACGCGCCTTTCGCCGTATACCCATACTTGTGCAAGTCAGCCGAAATGCTGGTGACACCGGCGAGCCGAAAGTCCCAGAGCGGCACGTGGCGACCGAGCTTCTCGATGAAGGGCAAGACGAAGCCGCCGACGCAGGCGTCGACGTGCAGCG
>JANNAY010001032.1:0-4604 GCA_031384945.1 Deltaproteobacteria bacterium | reverse complement strand
CGAACTTGTTGCCCTCGACGACGGTGAGCGTCACCTCGAGTCCGCTCAAGTCAGACGACGCGACGACGCGGGTCTCGAGCACGCGCGCCTCGAGAAACCCGCGCTTGTAGTAGTTGAAGACGAGCCGCTGCTGGTCTTGATCGAGAAACGGTTTGTGAAAGAGCCCCGCGCGGGTCAGCGCGCCCAGCGGCTCGGGCGGACGCGAGAAGAACCCTTCTTTGAGGTCGACTTCGGCGACGCGGTCGTTGCCGACGATGTTGACGGCTTTCAATTCGGCGCGGTCGCCGGCGGCGATGGTGAAGACGACGCGTTTGCCCTCGCCGCCGTCGATGACGTCGGCCTTGACGGTGGCGTTCAAGTAGCCGCGCGCGCGGAACTGGTCGGTGACGGCGTGGGCGTCTTTGTCGACGGCGGCGAGGTCGAGGGGTTGTCCGGCGCGCGTGCGCAGGAAGCCGAGCAGTGTTTCTTCTTTGAAGTAGACGCGGTCGACCCAGTCGATGCCTTCGACGACGGGGCCGGCGGGGGCGGCTTCGGCTTCGTGTTCGACGACGTCGTTGCCTTCTTCGGCTTCGACGCCGGCGACCGGCGATCCCGCGCCCGCTTCGGCAGGCGGCGGCCGCGGCGTCTCCTGCGCGCGAGCGGCGACCGAGGCGACGACAACGAAGAAGGTGACGACGACGACGCGCACGGCGGCTGGGTATCGCGAATCGCGCGAACAACACAGTCCTGCCGGCAGCGACCGCGCGCGAAAAAAAATCCCCTCTCCGCTTGGGGGAGAGGGGAGCGCGTTGCGCGCGGCGGCGAGGTCTTCGTCGCTGGCGGTCAGCGGCGGTTCATGGCGACCTGTTGGTGTCCGCGATCGTCACGGTCGTCGTCGTGCTTGTCGTGGCCTTTGCCGTGGTGCTTGTCGTGGTGCTTGTCGTGGCCCTTGCCCTTGCCCTTGCCGTGGCCGCGGTTGTCGTTGCGGTACTCGACGCGGCGGTCATCGCGGCCGTCGCAGCCGACATCGACGTAGCGGGGGCGCTCGACGACGACGATCGGGGGTGGCGGCGGGCGGCGGTACACGACGCGGGTGGCGCGCGGGGCCGGGCGGTAGACGACGTAGGTCGGCGCGGGCTCGACGTAGACCACGGCGGGCTCGACGTAGACGGGGGCAGGCTCGACGTACACGGGCGCCGGATTGCCGATCACGATCGAGATGCCGGGGATCGTGGCCGCGACGACGACGCTCTGCGCCTGCGACGACGTGGCGAACAAACCGGCGACCAGAGCGAGAGGTGTGAGCAGCGTTGTGGTGTTCATGGGCAAACCGACGAGACCCGCTGGCGTTCGATTCACGCCTACATGTCGCAGCGCGCTGCGGGCCCGTTGCAACGCCGTCACTTCGGGTGCGGCTGCGGGCTCTGCAGCACAAGCCGCAGGCATGCGCACCTCACAAGCCACAGGCATGCGCCACCCCCCGAGGGCTGTCGTGGGCCTCGCGTGAGGGGCCGGAGCACGGCTAGGTTCCGCGGCCATGAGCCCTGTTGTCGTCGTCGCCGCCTTGTTCTTCGTCGCCAACGCCAACGCGGCGCCGTCACCGCCACCGCCGACGGTTGTGCATGACGCCCGCGTCACCGTCGACGTCGGCGGCGGCAGCGTCAGCGTCGTCGACAAGATCGCCGGCGCGCCGAAGTCGTTCGTCGTCGAGCTGCGCCCCGACGACACGCACACCATCGCTGGCGGCAAGGTGACCGACACGAAGACCGTCGGCAGCGCGCAGCAGCTCACCATCGAGCGCGAGGGCGACGTCGTCACCATCACCACGAAAGCGCGCATCGTCGCCCCGCCGGTGCAGGCCGCCGCCGAGAGCCAGCGGTCGTTTCAAGAGACGACCGGCACCATCGACGCGCAGGGTGTCTACCTGTCGCCGCAGTCGCGCTGGTTGCCCGTCGTGCTCGGCGACGACGGCGCCCCCGCCCTCGTCTCGGGCTCGATCAGCGTCGACGGACTGCCCACGGGGTGGAGCGCGCTCTGTGAAGGCACGCGCGATGGCTCGACGAAAGCGGGGGCGAAGACGACGACGTGGACGGAGACCAAGGCGCTCGATGGCTTTCACCTGATCGCCGGCCCGTTCTCGATCGTGAAAGAGAACAAGCGCGGCGTGTCGGTCGAGATCTGGTTGCGGCAGAAAGACAACGGTCGCGACGGCAAAGACGCCGACGACGCCGCCGCACTGGCCGACCGCTATCTCGAGGTCACCGGGCAGTACCTGGAACAGTACGAGACGCTGATCGGAAAGTATCCCTACGGCAAGTTCGCCCTCGTCGAGAACTTCTGGGAGACGGGCTACGGCATGCCCTCTTTCACTTTATTGGGAAGCCAGGTGGTGCGCTTTCCCTTTATTCTGCACACGAGCTGGCCTCATGAGCTCTTGCACAACTGGTGGGGCAACGGCGTCTTCGTCCACGGGGGCAACTGGAGCGAAGGCCTGACGGCGTATCTGGCCGATCAGCTGAACGCCGAGCAGGGCGGCAAGGGCGCCGAGTACCGCCGCACACAGATCCAGCGGTTTCTCGACTTCGTCGACGTCGACGACAAGAACGACTTCGCCCTCGTCGACTTCGGCAGCCGCGACAGCGCCGCGTCTGAAGCCGTCGGCTACGGCAAGACGTCGATGATGTTTCACATGCTGCGGCGGCAGATCGGCGACGAGGCGTTCAAGAAGGGCCTGCAGACGCTGTGGAAGAACAAGGCCCAGCAGCGCGCCAGCTTCGACGACGTCGCCGCGAGCTTCACGGCCGCCAGCGGCACCGACGTCTCCGCCTTCTTCGCCGCGTGGACGACGCAGAAGGGCATCCCCACGATCGCGCTGCGCGAGGTGCGCGAAGAGAAGAAGAAGAACGGCGAGCGCTTCGTCACCGTCGTGCTCGAGCAGTCCGTCGGCTCAGGCACCGCGGCGAGAACTGCGTCCGCGATGACGTCGGGCACCGGCACTGCAGACACCAGCGGACTCTTCCCCCTCGAGGTCCCCGTGGTGCTGACGACCGTCGAAGGCAAGAGCGTGTCGACGCGCGTGGTGCTCGATCCCAAAAAGGGACCGCGCGGCTCGGCGACGATCCAAATTCCGAAGGCGTTGGCCCGCGTCGACGTCGACCCCTTCTTCGACGTCTTTCGCCGCTTGTTGCCGCAAGAAATTCCGCCGTCTCTCTCGCGCGGCCTCGGCGCCAACAAGATGCTGTTCATCACGCCGACCTTCGCCAGCGCTGAAGAGAAAGCCGCCTGGCAGGTCTTCGCCAAAGGCATCTGCCCCGAAGCGTCGACGAAGGGCTCGCGCTGCACCATCGTCGACGACAAACAGGTGCAAACCCTGCCCAACGACGCGGCGGTCTGGGTGCTCGGCTACGGCTCGTACCTGCGCGCAGCACCGTTCGTGTTCACGCGCCCGTGGGGCGTGCGCTTCGACGACCACGGCTTCTTTCCGCCGGGCGCGTGGGAGCGCGTGGTCGCCGCGAAAGACCGGCTCGCCGCGCTGAAGACCGAGCGCGTCGACACCGCCGTGACAGGCCTCGCCGTCGTCGTCGAACACCCGCGCAACCCGGCGCTCGCGCTGACGTTCGTGGCGTCGCCGTCGACCAAGATGATCCCGTTGCTCGCGCGAAAAATTCCCCACTACGGCAAGTACGGCTACGTCGGCTTCGAAGGCTCTGACGCCACCAACAACCTCAAGGGCACGTGGTCACAGTCGACGTCGCCGCTGACGTTCTTCATGCAAAACGTCGACAAGCAGGAGCTGAAGACGAAAGAGACGGCGGCGCTGGCGACGTTGCCGCCGCCCTTCGACGGCGAAGCCCTCAAAGCGGTCGCCGCCGAATTCGCCGCCCCCGCCCTCGAAGGCCGCGGCAAAGGCAGCGCCGGACTCGACAAGGCCCGCGCCCTGGTGATGGAAAAGCTCAAGAAGTCGGGAATTCAAGACATTGAGACCATCTGCGATACCGCCGACAAAACTGTCTGCAACGTGGTCGCCCACTTGAAGGGCAGCGACCCGGCCCTCGCCCGCGTGGTGCTCGGCGCCCACCTCGACCACCTGGGCAAAGAGAAGAAGAAGGTCTTCGCTGGCGCCGACGACAACGCGTCCGGCGTCGCCGTGGCCCTCGAGGTCGCCCGGCAAGTGAACAAGCAAGGTGGCGCCCGCGCCCTCGACGTCGTCTTCTTCGACGGCGAAGAGGCGGGCCGTTTGGGCAGCATTTCGTATGTGGCGAAAGTCGGCGTCCCGGCGATCCACTCGATGGTGAACCTCGACACTGTGGGGCGCCTCGCCGACGGCAAGCCGCTCTTGGTGCTCGATGGCGACAGCGCCAGCGAGTGGGTGCATGTGGCGCGCGGCGTAGGCTTCACCACCAACATCGGCGTTCGGTCCCGAGAAGAGCTGGATGGCGGCGATGCCAGCGTCGTTGAAGCTCTTCTGATCCGAGGCGCCACCGCCCTGCGGGGCGAGCTGCACGTCGATGTTGGTGGTGAAGCCTACGCCGCGCGCCACATGCACCCACTCGCTGGCGCTGTCGCCATCGAGCACCAAGAGCGGCTTGCCGTCGGCGAGGCGCCCCACAGTGTCGAGGTTCACC
>JANNAY010001014.1:0-2548 GCA_031384945.1 Deltaproteobacteria bacterium | reverse complement strand
CCGACGACGACGTCTTCGCCGCGGCCGTCGACGTCGACGAATTCGCCTTCGCCTTCGCCTTCGCCTTCTCCGACGACAACTTCGCCCTCGCCTTCTCCTTCGCCGACGACCTCGCCTTCGCCCTCAGCGCGGTTGACGAACAAGGAGCAGCCCGCGGCGCAGACGACGACGACGGAGGCGCAGACGAACCAACGCATCTGACGACTCTGCCAAGAGAAAACCTGCGCGTCAGGATGTCCGTGGCGTCGTCCGCTTGACGGCACGCCCGTCCGTGACTCCCTTACCGGGGTTGGAGGCACACATGCAGAAGAAGCTCGCCGTCGTCGTCGGTGCCCTGTCGGCCGTCGACATGTTCATCCCCGAGCCGACCGACGCCATCCCGTTCATCGGCTGGCTCGACGAGGGCATGGCCGGCGCCATGCTGCTGTGGTCGCTGAAGACCCTCGAGGTCACGCCGAGCAACATCCTCGCGCGGCTCACCGGCAAGAAGCCCGCAGCCCCTGCCGCGATCGGTGACAAGAAGGCTGCGCCCGTCGTCGCCGCTGACGACCTCGGCGCCGCCCTCGACGCCGAGCTCAACGCGCGGCTCAGCAAGATGAAGAAGGCCGCGGCCTAACCGACGAACGATCGCGACATCAAGATCGCGGCCTCGCGCGTCGTCGACGGTGGCACCGCCCGGTAATAGCCGGGACGCCGCCCGACGGTGGCGAGGCCGTGTCGTTCGTAGAGCGCGATCGCGCCCGTATTGCTCTCGCGCACCTCGAGCCAGAGCCGCACCGACAGCGCCCGCGCCGTCGACTCCGCGCGCTGCATCAACGCCGTGGCGATGCCCGCGCGGCGGTGCTGCGGGTCGGTGGCGATGTTGAGGATCCACAGCTCGTCGTCGGCCATCGTGCGCAGCACCAGATGCCCCACGAGCGTGCCTGCGTCGTCGTTGTCGAAGGCGCCAACGACGACCGCGTCGCCGTGCTCGAGCTCATCCAGCAGCTGCTGGCGGGCCCATGGAAACGGATGGCAGCGCTGCTCCAACGCTTGCAGCGCCTCGAGGTCGCGGCGGTCGAGGACACGGAGCTCGATCACCAGCGTGGTGGGCCACGTCCGCTGCAAAATCACAATTCCGTTCGATTCCGGGTGCGGCGTGGAAGCACGCGCGGTAAGCATACCGCCCATGACGACCCCCCTGCCCCCGTTCGCTTTTGGTCCGCCGCTGACGACGGCAACGACGCAGACAACCGCGTCGACAGCTTCGACGACGGCTCCTTCGCCGACGGCTGCTTCGCCGACGGCTGCTTCGCCGACGCTCGACACCTTCGGCCTCGGAACGTCGAGCGCGATCGGCGTCGAACCGAAGACGGCGCACGAGGCGGCTGCGCTGGCGCAGAGGGCGGTCGCGTCGACGAAGCAGGTGACGACGGCGCTGCGGGCGGACATCGACTCGCTCGTCGTGAAGAACGAGGTCACACTGCAGGGTCTGCGGGGGACGCGCGACGCGCTGCAACAACAGTCTGACAAAGTCACCTACTGGGACGTCCTGTGCGCGAACGCCGAGGTCGCGTTCACCGACCGCTCCAGCAGCGTCGACATGCTGCGCAGCAACCTCTCCCGTGCCGTCGTTCACGTCGATCACCTGAGCGCGAAAAATGGACTGTGGAAGCGCTCCATCGTCGACGTCGAAGCCGAAGTCGCCGCCCTCGAAGCGGCCGCCGATGCGCTCGCCAAGGTGGCCCCCGCCGCTCCCAACGTCGTGGCGCTGCGCGCGCAAGCGTCTGCG
The DNA here is from genome assembly GCA_031384945.1 of Deltaproteobacteria bacterium. GTDB lineage: Bacteria > Myxococcota > UBA727 > UBA727 > VGSZ01 > VGSZ01. The sequence goes on along the minus strand of JANNAY010001014.1, from coordinate 777 downwards.
GTTTCGTCGTTGACGACGTTGTCGCAGAACCTGGCGCGGCAGGTGTCGTTGCTGACCGATCTGCGAGCAGCAGGCGGCGCCCTCGACGTCGAGCTGACCGGCTACCTCGCCACGCTCACCCAGCTCGTCGTCGAAGCCGAGGCGATGCTCGCGCGGCATCAGGCGCTGCTGCTCTCGTTCATCGAGATTCTCACGTCAGGAAACCCTGCGCAGGCGGCGGAAGACTACTTGCGCAAAGAAGTCGCCGCCCGGGTCAAAGCCGTCCTCGCCGACTCCGGACTGACGCCGGAGGCGTTTGCCGATCACCTGCTCGCCGGACGCGACCCCGCCGTCGTGCAGCTGCTGCGTCCGCGGATGGTGGCGTCGTTTTCGCAGATGCTGCCGCCCGTCTTCTCAACCGGCGAGCTGGGCTGAGCCCTCGTCGTCGAGGCCGCCCAGGATGCGGCTCCACAGCGGCAGCCGCCCTTCGCGCGTCTCGCTCGAGAAGATGACGACGTCGAGGGTGCCGATGCCCAGGGCCTGCGCCAGCACCTTCGCGTGCTGCTGCCGCTTCGACGACGACACGCGATCGCTCTTGGTGCCGACGGCGACGCGGTTCTTCACCAGCGGGCCCAGGTCGTTCCACATCTGCACGTCTTGGGCGGTGGGCGGGTGCCGCAGGTCGAAGAGGTGCACGAGCAGAGAGAGGCCCTCACGGCCGCCGAGGTAGCCGGCGAGCATCTGCCCGAGCTTGGCGTGCTCGCTCTTGCTGGTCTTCGCGAAGCCGTAGCCCGGCAG